>JBCDHN010000244.1:0-5564 GCA_038749915.1 Verrucomicrobiota bacterium
CCCTCCGTTTCCAACCAGTGCAGCCAATTTCGAAGGAACGCTTTGTCGATCCCGGCGATTGGGCTCAATCCCCCACTGGTGTCGCCATCCATGGTGGCGTAACCAACGGCTGCCTCGGAACGGTTGCTCGTGCTAAGCAGCAAGGCACCTTTGACATTGGTCAGCATCCAGATTCCGGGAGAACGAACGCGTGCCTGGATGTTCTGAAGTGCGATATCGTCTTTCTCCCAGGAAAGGTCGCGCTCTATCGATTGCGCGATTCGGCTGGAATACCCCTCGACCAACTCTTCGATGTCCCATTCATGGAAGTCTGCATTCAGGGCGGAAGCCACTTCGCGAGCCGCGTTGCGGGTCACTTCACCACTGTTTCGAGTCGCCTGATAAACGCAGGTCAGGAGATTGGACTCCCAGCGATCCTTTTTCCCGAGCCAATCTCCCAGTCTGCGTTTGACCTCTGAATCGCCGATTTCCTCTCGGGCAATCCGCAACATGAGGTGAACCAGACAGGCCACCGCTCCGGAATCCGCCCCGCCGCTGAGCGAAACGACAAATCCGCGACTATGGCTCTTTCGCAGATAGTCAAAGAGTCCCAACGCGACGGCGCGGGTGAATTCGATCTCCTTGGACAGGGGCGCGCCGAGGGCCGGATTCGGAAGCTCAGGCTCAGTCTCAGGCCATTCAAAAGGAATGAAAGGCAAGTCGCGATGGCTTTCCGGGTCGACATCTCGACTCACCATTCGGGCTTGGAGCGTTCGAATCTGGCGGAGGTCAAAAACGGCGCTGGTGACGTGAACTTCGTCAAACTTCAACCGTGGGCCTTCGGCGTGCAATTGCCCCCCGCTCGCGAGAATACATCCGCCATCATAAATCGCTCTTCCGGCTTCGTTCCCAACCAGATTCGCATAAACGTAGCCGCAACAGAACGCGCGGGAATTGTCCAGAATGAACCCCTTGCGCGTTGCCTGCTTCCCGAATGCAAAGTGACTGGCGCTGGGATTCACGATGATATCGACGCCTTCCCTTGCCAGCTTGATGCCGGGCGGATCCGGAACCCAGGCGTCTTCACAAATCTCCAAGCCGATCCGGACACAGCCGGACTTTGAATCTCCAATTTCAAACATGAGATCGCCGATTGGGTAGCCTCCCCTCTCAGTCTTCCCGATCTTTCCGGCAGGCCAGGGCTTGAACCATCGCGGCTCATAGTGAAGTCCATCACCGGCCAGATTCTGTTTTGCGACCAGACCTTGCAGTTCGCCATCCACCAGCATCGCAGCGGCATTGAACAATCCGCCCCGCAGAAACACGGGCAGCCCAATGACGACAACCATTCCCTTTGTTTCGGACTGAAGCGACTCCAGAACATCCCAAGCCCGATCCGCGACGCCAATTGAGAGGAATGCATCCTCGCACCCATAGCCAGTAATGGCGAGTTCCGGGAAACCGAGAACCGTCACGCCTTCGTCGCGAGCCATTTTGATGGCTTGGGCGATGCGATTGCGGTTTCCCGTCCAATCAAGCGGAGTCTGGTTGAGAGCGGCTGCGCCGACACGAATGCGATTCATCTTCGCCTTCACAATCGCCTATACGTTGCAGCCCGTAAACGCGGATTCTTCTCGACTTGAACCAGCAGAGCATCCAGTCTTCCCCCAACCGCACGCGCATGAAGCTTTCAGGACTTACTCTCGGAATCCTTACCGCAGCCACCCTTTCCAGCTGCGAAACGGTCCAAACGACCGACTCCGGTAATCTCCCGTTGATTAGTCCAACCCAGTTTGAGCAGCGCTACGAGCTCGATCAGATCCATTCCAGCGTGACAGACACCTTTATCGACCGGACTCAGGTCGTGCCCAGCCAAATTGCCAACCTTCAGGCAGACGTCATTGGCATGGGAATGCAATAGTCCCCTATTTTTGGCCGTAGTAGGCGCCCGGGCCGTGTTTGCGGAGGTAATGTTTGTTCAGGATGTGCTCCGGTAGATCGGGAGACGCGGGATCGAGTTGGTGAGCCCCCAGAACCATCTGGCAGCAGACTTCAAGGGCGATACTGTTCTTCACTGAATCTACGGCGCTTTTGCCCCAGGTGAAGGGCGCGTGGAACCGTTGGAGGGCAGCCGGCATCTCGACGGGATTGATCTTTTTCTCCCGAAAACACTCCACGATGGCCAGGCCCGTGTTGGTTTCATAATCGTCCTCCACTTCCTCCCGCGTCAGTTCGCGAACCAATGGGACCGTTCCGTAAAAGTGATCCGCATGAGTGGTTCCCCGACAGGGCAAGTCCTTCCCGGCCTGGCAGAACATAACAGCGTGAACACTGTGGGTGTGGGTAATGCCACCAATCTCCGGAAAATCACGATACAGGACCAAATGGGTCGGTGTATCGGAAGAAGGGTTATAGCTTCCTTCGACCACTTTTCCTTCCAGATCGACGACCACGAGATCTTCAGCCCGAAGATTCTCGTAGGCGACTCCACTCGGCTTGATCACGAAACAGCCTGATTCCCGGTCGATTCCGCTGACATTTCCCCAGGTCAGCTTTACCAGCCCTTCGCTTTGCAGCATCAAATTCGCCTTCAAGACTTCTTGGCGGAGTTCTTCTAGCATCATGGGGTCCAACGGGAGCGGAAAAGTTCGAAATGTCCAATGGACTGTTGTCTGAGGTATCTTTGTATTCCGGCAATGTTGACTTTTTATCTTTGAAAAAGAGTTTAAAGTTCACTCGAGAGTTTTTCCCATGAGTTTTGAACCTTCTGATTTTCAGGAACCCGTTGCTTCAACGCTGACTCGCAAACTGGCAGCAGCACTGATTCCGGTGGTAGCCGCCGTTCCCGTCACCGTTGCGGTTGTGGGCAATAACAAACCCAACGTGCCGTCGGCTGCGGAGATGAATGCGATGCTGGGTGCCGAAATGCAGGAAGAAACGGTGGTTGAAGAAGAAGCTCCTTCCGGACTTTCAAGCGTCGCAGGACTCCCGGTCGACCAAACCAATGGGGAAGGGTCTCCTGAGCAGGTGGAGGATTCAGAAACCAAGGATGCCCCTCCCAAATCAAAGTCGTCCGGCGAATCACCTGCCGATCTGGCAGACGCCAGCCTCGAAGATACAACGGACGGCTTGCCGGAACCGAAGGACGAGTCCGATGCTTCGGCCGCAGCGATCCCCGGCAACACGCAGGACGATAGCGAGGCTGAAGAATCATTGGCGGATAGCCACACGGTGGAGCCCGGAGACACTCTTTACGGCATTGGACAAAAATACGGGCTGACAGCCGACGAAATTGCCGATGCCAACGGCATTCCCGTCGACAAACCCATCATCCCTGGGCAAGTCCTCGATATTCCGGAAGAGGGCGAAACCAGGTTGGCAATTGACGATTCCCCGGATCTTCCCTCAGGGGGCAACCCACTTCCATCCGAACCATTTGAGATAGAACAGACTCCCGGAACTTCAGCCGGAGACTTTGTAATCGACAACAACACCGGCCCTCCAGCCGGACCGGTGGCCATGGATACCCAGTCATTCGACTACGATGACAGTTACGATTCCGGCTTTTCGCCACCAGCGGAGCCGAACTACATTCCTCCATCCATTCCGGAGGAGATTCTTCCCATCGACGAACCACTGAGCGAGCCACAGGAAGAACGAAGAGGTTTTGGCTGGGGAAAATCCCGCAAACAGCAGGCCAAACCGAACGCGCAATACTGCATCGCTTATGTTGTGCATCGCGGAGACACGTTGGAATCCATTGCCTTTTCTCACTCCACAACCGAGGAAATCATCAAGGCGATGAATCACTCGACCGTGATCACACCTGGCCAGGTGATCATGATCCCAGTCGATGGCATCATGACGTCTTGCCGATAATCGAATTCCCCCCAAGGAATGTGATCGAGAAGGCACGACTTGATCTTGAAATCGTCGCGTAGCAGCGACAAGGTCGGCTCGATGAGCGAGTTGATCGTTGAATTACGACAGGTCACCAAACAGTACGAAGATCGTGCGGTTTTACGCAATTTAGAGTTCAGCGTAGCAGCCGGAGATCGCATTTCCATTGTCGGTTCGTCAGGTTGCGGCAAGTCCACTCTCTTGAATCTCCTCGGCACCTTGGACCGCCCTTCTTCAGGAGAAATTCTGTTTCAAGGAAAGGATCTGGCGGAGTGCAGTGAACCCGATCTTGCCGCGCTTCGCCGGGAGAAGATCGGTTTCATCTTTCAGCTGCACCATCTTTTGCCTCAATGCACGGTCCTCGAAAACGTGCTCGTCCCGACGCTTGCTGGTGAAAAGCCCGACAAATCGGCGCAATTCGAGGCAAGCAAGCGGGGGGAAAAGCTGCTGGAGCGCGTTGGGTTGCGGGATCACGTTACCAAGTATCCCTCGCAACTATCGGGCGGAGAACGGCAGCGCGTGGCTGTCGTTCGCTCCCTGATCAACCAACCCAAGTTGTTGCTTGCCGATGAGCCAACCGGAGCCCTCGACGAAGAGAATGCGGAGCGGCTTGTGGATCTGCTGGTCGAAATCAGCAACGCGGAAGGTGTTGCCCTTGTTATGGTGACGCATGATCGCAATCTGGCGAATCGGATGCGCGTCACTCGAGAGCTCCACGGGGGCCGCCTGAAATGAGCGAGCCGCCCCGGTTCCGCTCCTGCGGCGAAGCTGCCGGGAGACTATGGATTGCGATTGCGGCTCTTTGCTTTTCGCCCCTCAGCCATGGTGCCGATTGGCCTCAATGGCGCGGCCCGGATGAAAGCGGAATGGCCCGAGAGCCAGTGGCCCCCAACTCTGACATCGAGATTCTTTGGGATAGCAGGATCGGAAAAGGCTTTTCCGGCGTCTCGGTCGCGAACGGGCTCGCCTACACCATGGGCTCGGACGGAAGCGAAGAAACCGTTTGGTGCTTCGATGCGGATTCGGGAGAACTTCGCTGGAAAGACAGCTACTCAGCAGCGCTGTTGCCGAATCTTCATGAAGGCGGCCCGGCGTCGTCACCGACCATCACGGGCGATCGCCTCTTTACCATGAGCAAGGACGGCTTGGCGTCGTGTTACGAAGCTCAGAGCGGCGCATCGATCTGGAAAAAAAATCTGGGACGCCCTCCGGAATGGGGATTCTCGGGATCCCCTTACCTGTTTCAGAGCGGAGAAGTGTTGTTCGAAGTCGGAGCGACGGTTTCGCTGCGGCGCAAGGATGGCGAGCTGAGCTGGAAAAGTTCCGCTTTCAAACCCGGCTACGGTTCGCCGATTCGCTTTGATTTCGCCGAAAAACCTTATCTCGCAGTTTTGAAGAATGACGAGTTGGTCATTCTCGATTCCAAAGGCAAAACCATAGCGAAGCATCCGTGGAAAACGGCCTTCGCCACCAACGCAACGACCCCAATAGTAGCGGGCGAGTTCATTTTTGTCTCTACCGGCTATGCCAGAGGTTGCGTGCTGCTGCGATTTACCGGGTCCAGTCTCAAGGAAGTCTATCAGAATGAGGCAATGAGCAATCACATGAACAATAGCGTCTTGATCGATGGTTACCTTTACGGATTTGATGGAACCGCCCATCGTGGACCATCCACCCAATTCGCC
>JBCDHN010000245.1:0-5556 GCA_038749915.1 Verrucomicrobiota bacterium
GCAGACTGCTTCAGCCGCTCGAACAGCACTCCGAAAAGGAGAGCCGCGCCGAGCAGAATCACGACCTGAAGGAGGACGGACCAAACATCAAAGCCACCCTCGGTCTGGACGCTCAATCCCAACATCGGCATCACCCGGATTCCTCCTTCGGATCCTCTGTTTTGGCAAAAATGGTGACTCCGGATTTGGCGCAGAGTTCGATGACTTTTTCGCGATCGAGCAGCAGGGTTTTGCCCGCCTCCACCACAATGGCAGAGACCTGGGCATCGCGAGCCGTTTCAATGGTGGCAGGTCCAACGCAAGGCACATCGAAGCGCAGATCCTGATTGGGCTTGCTCACCTTCACGACCATGGCTTTGCCTTTGCCGAGCTTCCCTCCCCTTTCGATGGCGCGATTGGTGCCTTCGAACGCCTCGACTGCGAGAACTGTTCCATTCTTCACGACAATGGTCTGGCCGATGTCCATGCGGCTTACTTCCTTGGCGATGCCGAATCCCCAATCGGCGTCGTGAATCTGATCGCCTTTCAGCTTGGGACCACAGACATGGCCCGCCTCCGGGATGAGGTCGTCGAGATAGGTGGTCGCGAGCAAGAGCTCAATGCCGTCCTTGGCGAGTTCATCGGCGATCGCACCGAAAATCGATTCCGCATTTTTCGTTTTCAACTTCAGCAGCAGCATCGCGGTTCGCGTGTCCGGAATGATGTCGAAGAGGTTGGAAGGCGCGATCTGGCCGACCATGACGGCATGGCGGACGTTTTGCTTTTTGAAGTAATTTATGACCTTGCCCAACTGTCCAACCCGAAACCACGACAACTCATCAACCTCTTCTTCCAAGCTGGATTCTGTCTCATTATGAAACGCCGCCGCCACCAGCCGCTCGACGCCTGCTTTGCGGGCCGCTCTGGCAAAGGTTTCTGGGTAGACGCCGTTTCCGGAAATCATTCCAATGGATGGATAAGTTTCTGTCATGGGATTGGAGCCAGCCAATCGCTTCGCGCGATCAACCGGCGGGAAGTACGATGAAATTGAATCCTCTACCAGTCAAAGATTAGCCAATGAAACCCACTCTCCTTATTCTGCTTCTTTTCCCTCTTATTCTGGCGAGCTGCGGCGATGAGTCCGCTCAACGCACCGACACGGAAGACCTCAAGAGTCGGCTGACGGACATTCAATATCGCGTCGCCGTGAAAAACGGAACGGAACCTCCGTTTCAAAATGATTACTGGGACAACAAGGAAGCTGGGATCTATGTCGATATCATCTCCGGGAAACCGCTGTTCTCTTCGGCCGACAAATTCGTGTCGGGAACCGGGTGGCCCAGCTTTACCAAGCCGATTGATGAAACCGAGGTTCTTGAAGTGGAAGACCGCAAGTTCGGGATGATTCGGACCGAAGTGCGATCCAAGACGGGGGACACCCATCTGGGTCATGTGTTTGATGATGGCCCGGACCCGACCGGCCTGCGCTATTGCATTAACTCAGCGGCCCTGCGCTTCATTGCGAAGGACGATCTCAAGAAAGAAGGCTTCGAGAAGTATGTAACCGCGCTTGAGAAGAGTTACTGATTTTATATTTACTATAAAATCAAAACCCAGTGAGATACTTGACGCTCTATTTCGCTGTTTTTGGTTCTGTTAAGTATTGCCGAATCTAATAAAATTTGTTAATTACGAAAAATAAGATGACACGTAGGCTGCATTCGTTCTAATGCCACGTGACCATGAAGATCCTTGGAACCCTCTTCATCCTGGCGCTGGTCCTCTTTTCTGTTCTGCATGTGTTGCACTATCAGAAAGTAGAGAAGCCCAAGCTATTGGATGAGGCGCAGAGCCTGTTGGCCTCGGCCAATTTGGATTTGTCGCCTCCGTACAGCCCGGGGGGAATGGATGTCATGCTTCGCGGTTCCGTGGAAACTTTGGAGAAGCGGGAAGAGGCCGAACGAATCGTCGATGACATTTTCGGCCTACGCGCGCTTTCGATTCACAATCAGATTGGCGCCCCCGGAATGTTCCAGACCGCTTACGACCCACGGACGATGCAGGTCATGATTCGGGGAAGCCTGGGAAGCAAATCGACGGTTGATGAACTCAAGGCAGCGATCCAGAAAGGCGGCAAGATTCCGGTGCGGGATCGGGTCAAGATCCATCGCCAGATCAAGGAGCCCAGTTATCTGAAGAGCGAACGGTTTCTGGATCTGGTTCGCAGCATGCACAAAACGCCCCAACCGGTTTCGATCGTCGCCGGTGAGCATTCGCTTCGGCTTGAAGGTCCGGCGACCGAGGAGATGCGGAC
Organism: Verrucomicrobiota bacterium; assembly: GCA_038749915.1. Classification (GTDB taxonomy): domain Bacteria; phylum Verrucomicrobiota; class Verrucomicrobiia; order Verrucomicrobiales; family DEV007; genus JBCDHN01. Next base: position 2,294 of record JBCDHN010000245.1, read on the forward strand.
TCAATGGATGGGGATGATTCGCGACATTGAGCGGGCAAAAGGCAAAAGCCTGGAGGTGGAAACCGACTTTCAGCTCTTCCCATCCCTCTATCACATGCCGGGATACTTCCGAACACGCCGGTCCTACGAACTGAACCGGGACGCGTTTAATCGTTTTGCGGCCAAGCTGAAGCTCCATCAGATCTACTTTGACAGCGGTTCCTCCAATGTGGACTACAACGATCCGGTGACGAAAAGCGCCCTGGAACAACTCGCGACCCTGATCAATCAATACCGCAACGTCTTCTTCGTGATCGGAGGCCATGCGGATGCGCGGGGAAGCGCTCAGGCAAACCAACGACTTTCCAAGCAGCGGGCCGAGGCAGTAAAAGAGTGGCTTGTTTCCATGCGAAATATTGACGCCGAACGACTCGCAATCGTGAGTTTCGGCTCAACCATGGCGGGCGGAAATCAGAATAGTCCAGAAGCTCGGGCAAAGGCGCGGCGTGTTGAATTATTGATTCAATAATCGTCCTTCAATCTCGCGTCATTTGTATTATATTAATTCTCAAACTTCTGAATTTATCATCCTAGAACCTATCTTTTGGCATGGAAGGAATCGCCTACCTCTTAACATCTGCTTTTGGCCTCACGCTGATCACGGCCATCTTCTTTGCCATACTCGGCGCCCTCTGGGGTTGGGCCAACTGGGGACGCGATCGTGATGCCTACGAACAACGGGCATCCCAGGCGCGCTACGAGCTGAAAAAAGTTCAGGAGACGCTGACCAAGGAGCGCGAGGAATACACCTCTCGACAGCGAATTTGGGAGAACGAAAATCATGATTTGGTGAAGAAGCGAAATCTGCTTCTCCAGGAACGCGACGAGCTGCTGCGCGGCAAAGGCGACATCGATCGGTTCCGCATCGAAGCGAACAACCTGCGGGAGCAGGTTCAACGCGAACAGACCGAGCGCGGAAATCAGCAACGCGAAATCGCCAATTTGCGAGAGCAACTGGTGACCGCGAGAGCGAGCCGAGAGCAGTTGGACGGCGAGCTTCACAGCCTGCAGGAGGCAAAGTTGCAGTTCAATCAGGAGCGAGACGAGCTGCAAGCCCACATTCAGCAGCTTTCCCATGATCGCGATCACGTCAACGCCGGAGCTCAGCAACTAGAGACGGAAAGGATGTTGGTCGAGAAGCTGAAGAACGACTTGGAGCAGCAACGCCTCGAACTGGATTCCAGGCGCGAGGAGCTGACAGAGCTGCCGCAGGAGTCCGCCGAGCTGATCGCAAAGATCGAATCGTTGAAAAGCGATCTCGAAGACTCGGAATTGGAGCGCATGGAATTGCACGAGGAGGTCAACCGGCTGAATCTCGAGTTCGCCAAGGGAAGCGAGACGCCTCAGGAATGGAGCGAGGAACGTTCGCGGCTCATCGCTCAGTTGACCGAGCTGGGAACGGAACGGGATGAGCTAACGACCCGGTTGGACACTTTCCAGAAGGAAGCGAAGGAAGCCGAGTTACAGCTGGAATCCCAACTGGAGCAACTGGTGAAGGAACGGGAGAAGTTGCCGGACCTTGACGGGCTCGATGATGAACTGAACTCCCTCCAGGAGCGAATTTCCGAAATGGAAACGGAGCGGGAATCATGGACGGACCGCGAAAAACTCCTCGCCAGCGAGCGCGATGATCTTGCCAAGTTGCTCGGCGAACTGGGATCGGAACGGGACGAGCTGAGCAAGAGGCTGATTGCCCTGGAGTCGCAGGAAGACAATCCGGACTGGAAACTGGAACGCGCCCGGCTCGAGAACCGCATCCATGAACTCTCCAATCGGTCGGATGACAGCGAAGACCTGGAGCATCAAATCGTGGACCTCAGCAGCGAACGTTCGTTCCTCTCCAAAGAACTCAAGAAATCCCGGGATGAGGTCGATCATCTCGAGCGCCGAATCGTTGACTTAAGTGGTGAACGCGCCCAGCTCGCGCGAGAACTCAATGAGCGCTCGACCGACAGCCGCCAGGTCGAGGATCTTCACCTCGAAATCGATCGCCTGAACCGGCGAATCACGGACTTGAGCAGTGAACGCACCCAGTTGGCTCGCGAACTCAGCGATCGTCCCACGGATTCACGCCGGGTCAACGATCTGCTTGAGGAACGGGACCGCCTCGGTCGACAGCTGACGAGTCGCGAGATCGACCTCGATCGGCTTGAAAAGCGAGTGGTCGACTTGAGTGAAGAACGCGCTGAACTCGCCAAAGAGCTTCGGGATCGCGCGGGGAGCAGCAGCCACCATCTTCATGCCGAGATTCTCGGCCTCAAGGAAGAGCGCGACCGCCTCGCAGTCGAGCTGCGCAACCGGTCGAAGGAGCGAAGCCGACTTGATCAGGAATTGGATGATTGGTCCGGAAACCGGGCCCGTCTCGAAAATCGGATCGCGGATCTGACCGACGAGCGCAACATGCTCGCTTCGCGCCTAAGCAAGGTCGAGCGTGACAATGCGGATTGGGCACAGCAACTTGAGAAGATCGTTCGTCGGCGCGACAGCGAAAACGGGGGTTCGGGATCCGGTTCTTCTTCCTACTACGGCTAACTAAGCGTTTTTCTTGCCCCTATCGGCGGGAATTCGGTTCATTTCATCCTGAGCCTGCCGAAGGATCTCCCCGATACTCGTGGAGCGCTGTGTGTCCCTTATTTTCGAAATGCGGGTTAAACCGACTTCCGTCGGCTGGTATTAGGCCAGACCGCTGCGAACCAACAAGGCAGTCTGATCGGGATCGCGGCCCATGAAGTCGCGAAACAGCTTGGCAGCGTCTTCCGAGTTTCCTTTGCTGAGGATTTTGTCGCGAAAATCCCGCCCCACCTCAGGATTGAGCACGCCTTCTTTCTGGAAGCGGGTGAACGCGTCCGCATCCAGCACTTCAGCCCATTTGTAGCTGTAGTAACCGGACGCATACCCCGTTGAATTTGAGAAGAGGTGACCGAATCGACGGGCCATCGAAGGTGGCCGGGTCTTGAGCGGAGTGAGGTAACCTTCGAGCAATTCCTGGCAGAGCTGATCGAGGTCGTCATGGTTCTGGTGCTCCAGATACTTGACGTGCAGATCCAGATCCATCTTTCCGAAGCTGAGCTGACGCATCATCGCTGAAGCGGAGCGAAAATTCCGCGCCGCAATCATCTTGGCAAACAAGTCATCCGGGATCGGTTCTCCCGTCTCATAGTGGCGCGCAAAGAAGTCGAGACACTCGCGGTCCCAGCAGAAGTTCTCCATGATCTGCGAGGGCA
>JBCDHN010000246.1:0-5549 GCA_038749915.1 Verrucomicrobiota bacterium
AACGGTTCCGCCCAGCTGTAGTGCCAATGAGTCCAATACGGAGCCAGCTTGTTCTCGGGCAATTCGCGATTGGTCCGCAGATAACTCGTAAGACCGGGAATGCCTAGGAACTCCGCCTTGTAGGAAGAACTCACGACGTGCCAGGGCGTCTCGTTCCAGTCTTCTCTCGTCAAAATCGGGAAATAGCTCACTTTTGGCGTGCCATAAACGTCGTATTCCCAGATGCGAGCTTTCCGGAAGGTCCAGACCTTGGTTTGGTGATCCCAATAGGCTGAGTCGGCCCGAAGGGTGAACAACACGCGGTTGTTTTGAGCCTGCTTCCAAATCGCCACATAGCGCATCGGTGCGTTGGCGAGATCCACGGGGACACGACCGACAAACCAAGTCCTGCTATCGATCGAATTCCGATACATCCAGGCAAGCGCAGCCCACTCGTCCTCTCCCGCTTTTTTCCGTTCCCGCCCCTTTTCCTTGTCATTGAGCGCGTCCTGAAGCCGGTTCAAGATTCCCTCCTTGTGAGCCTCCGCTCGTGGAGCCCAGTCATAGTTGAGAACCACGCAAAGCAGCGTGCAGTAAAAGCCGGCGACAAAGAGCGGTTTCAACACCCTGCCCATACTCAATCCCGCTCCCAGCATCGAAATGACTTCGTTCGACTTCGACATTTTGCCAAGGGAAAAGAGAAGCGAGAGAAGCAACGTGATGGGCAATACCAGGAGCACGATCTGCGGAAGCTGAACCAGATAGTACCGTCCCAACAGACTGAAGCCTTCCTCCGTGAAGAAGACCTTCCCGTTATCGGTGAGATCCATGATGATCCAGATCCCCACCAAGCCCATGAAGGAAAGCGCCAAAGGAGTGACGACGCCGCGAATGACGTAGCGATCCAAAATAGGCCCCGCATAGTAGGCCCACAAGAGAGCTGGCGGACTCATCACCAGAAACGCGATCAGGACCAGTTTGACAAAATAGGTCCACGGGGCCGGATCCTCTCCCACCTTGCTCAACTCCAGGGTGCTGACATTCGTCACCAAGTCAGACGGCAACCAAGCAAGCGCAACCCCCAAACAAACCAGGGTCAAGGCGAACACCTGCCCCCAATTTCGCTTTCCAACGACGAGAACGATCAGGAATCCTACCGCGGCCATGATAGCGGCTCCCGCGTGACAAGCCAAGAGCCAGAAAGGAGTAAATCCGAGGGGTTCTGTCTCATCCCCCGCACCGATCAAATTCAGAGCCCGCTGATCTTCCATGTAGGAATCACGCGTTGCATCCGCCATCAATCCTAGAAATATCGCAACCACTAACGATACGATACGCATCACATTTGCCGAAGCGTTTTCCGGCGAAAATAGGAGTCGCTTAATAAATGCCATGAAGATGGGGAGACGTCGAAATCACAAAGGATCCACCAGGAGCCCGCCATCTTTAGCGGATGTAGCTGAAGGGTCAAGCTGCGTTTCCATTTGAGAGCAATGTTAGAGTGTTGTAATGCTTCAGACGCACGCCGCTTTTTTGATGATCTCACTCCAGGAATATTCACCTTCAGGAACGCTTGCCGATGAAATGCATGCCCTGTTTTCGGATTCGGGCAAACTTTCCGAGTCCAAGGACTTTGAGTTTCGGGCCGAGCAACAGGAGATGGCAACCCACGTCGCGGAAGCTCTTGCTTCGGCGAGTCCACTGATCGTCGAAGCCGGTACCGGAGTCGGAAAATCACTCGCATACCTCCTGCCAGCTCTCAGCTTTGGACTCGAAGAGAAGCGTAAGGTCGTGGTTTCGACCCACACAATCAATTTGCAAGAGCAATTGATTCACAAGGACATCCAGATCGTCCGCAAAGTTCTCGATCAGGACTTCAAAGCCGTCCTCTACAAAGGGCGAGCAAACTTCGTCTGTCCCACACGCCTGGAAGCCGCCTATCGACAGGCCGGCGACCTTTTCAACACCGGAGATTTTGCCGAACTCCAGCTGATTTATGATTGGTCAAAGACGACCGAAGACGGAAGCCAGGCAGACCTCGATTTCACGCCAAGCCCCCGAATCTGGGCGCAAATTTGCAGCGAGCCTCACATCTGCACGGTGAAAAAATGTGGGGGACGCCGATGCTTTTACCAGAAAATGCGCCGAGACGTTCAGGACGCCGACATCGTGGTCGTGAATCACACGCTGTTGTTCACGCTGCTGGGGAGCTCCGAAATCGCCGAAGAGCCGGAAGATGACGAGAATCTGGGTCTGGAGAGGTCAGAAGGAGGGCTGCTCTTCCCGCGGGATCTCGCCGTGATCGACGAGGCACATACCTTGGAAAATGTGGCGGCGAAGCAATTGGGGATGAATCTCAGCCATTCCGGACTCCGATTCCTGATTCAACGTCTTTACAACCCACGCTCCCGAAAGGGACTCTTCCAAGTGGCAAAGGAGGTTGATGGGGTCCGGGCAACGGCCCAGTTGCTTGATGAAACCGACGACTTTTTCACCGCAGTAGAGGAAAGCGCAACGTTTCGCGGCCCTGCCCGAGAATTTCGCGTGCGCGAAGAATCGCTGGTCGAGGACTCCCTTTCCAAACATCTCCTGGACGTCCAACAAATGTCGCAAGCGCTGTCGGAACGCGTGGAAAATGAAACGACCAAGCTCGAGTTGGGAGACATCGCCGGAAAGCTTCGCGATGCCCGTTTGGGGATCTCTTCATTTCTGGAGCTTTCCGCAGACGAACATGTCTACTGGGTGGAGCGCAGTGGGGGCTACGACGGGCGTCCGGTCAATATTTCGATGCATGCGGCTCCTCTCGACATCTCCGAGCGGTTGCGAAACATCTTTTTCCGTTCCGGGAGAAGGTGTGTGTTGACCAGCGCGACGTTGGGTGTCGGAGACCAAAACCTGGGATATTTTCGCCATCGGGTTGGCGCTGAGGAATCCAGATCGATTCAGATTGGCAGCCCTTTTGATTACCGGAAGCAAATGAAGCTCTACCTGGTGAAGTCGATGCCGGATCCCAAAGCTCCAACCTATGAGGAGAAACTGGTCAACTGGGTAAAACACTTTCTCGATGAAAGCGAAGGACGGGCTTTTGTGCTTTTCACGAGCTACCGACTCATGGACGCCGTTGCGAGCCAGGTTGAAAGCTTTGTGACCAAACGGGGGTGGGAGTTGCTGGTTCAGGGAAAAAGCGGATCACGGTCGTCTATTGTCGAACGCTTCAAAGATGCCCAATCGGCCGTCCTCTTCGGAACGGACAGCTTCTGGACCGGGGTCGACGTTCCGGGAGAAGCACTCTCCAACGTGATGATCACCAGGCTTCCGTTTGCCGTTCCCGATCACCCGCTGACGGAAGCCCGGCTCGAGCAAATCGAGGAACGCGGTGGCAACTCATTTATGGAATACTCTGTGCCTGAGGCAATTCTGAAGCTCAGACAAGGAGTCGGTCGTTTGATTCGATCCAAAAAAGACCATGGGATGGTGGTGTTGCTGGACAACCGAGTCCTAACCAAACGCTACGGACAATCCTTTCTCAAAGCGCTTCCAGAATCAGACTTGGAAGTGGTTGGCTAAAGCGAATATCGCCCTTCTGCTTCGCTAGCAAAGTAGCCATAATTGTAAAAACTATGATCGAATTTTAGAAGGTATCTGCCTTGATTTCAGGTCGTGCGCGGCTTTCGATGATCTTGATTGCGAAAATTGATCAATTTTGCAACTCGGAAGCCAGAAACAACCGCACAAACCATGGGAACTCACTATCGCGCAACACACGGCGATTCGCTCGATCGATTCAATAAGATCTTGGCGCAGATCATCGCTTTTATCATCATCACCTTCTGCTTGGTCGCGGGAGTCAGTTCGGTTTTCAAAAACCTTCTTGCTCCGGAAAACCTCGCCCGCGCTCGGCTGGACCGCGCTGGCTACGAACTGAACACCCAATCCGTTTTCAGAGCGGTAGAATTGAACGACCAGCGGTCTCTGGAGCGGTTCCAGATAGCTGGAATTTCTCTGAACGAACCCAATGCTGATGGCATCACTCCGCTCTTTTACTGCGTGGAGAAAAACCGGCTCAAAACCTTGCGTGGCCTGATTGCGCTCGGTGTTCCCAGCTACCAACGGAATCCGCAGAACCGGCTGCCAGAGACGATCTCGATCGCGAGGTCATATCACGAAATGACGCGTTTTCTCTACGAAAACGATGCCAACCCCAACGTCGATATCGAGCCTGGAGAGCCCGCGTTGGTTTGGGCAATTCGCCAAGGCGACATGGAAACCTTTGACCTGCTTCTGGCGCACGGCGCAGATGTCACTCGTGAATCGAATTTGGGTTCCCCTCTCTTTGTTTCCCTTCTTTACGGGAACCGAGTGGTCATGGACCAGCTGATCGAACGAGGTGCTGATCCTAATTCGTTGAGCCCTGGTGGGGTAAGAGTGGCAGTTGCGGCAATGGAGATGGATCGGGCAGAGTTTGCCCAACAACTGTTGCTGGCTGGTGCGAAACCCAATTTGCGCGGGAAAGGCCAAAGCCCCTCAATGCTGGAAGTCGCGTTTCAAAAGCGGGACACGGATACGTTCGACCTTTGCATGGAGCAGGGCGGTGACATTTCGATTCTCGGGCTCGACAAGATGACGATGCTTGAGAAAGCGGCCCGGGAACAAGATCTGGAGTGGATGAACAAGCTGCTCGCCTACGGAGCCGATCCAAACCAGAGAACGGCAGAGGCGAACGAACCCCTGTGGTGGGACCGTCTCAATGCGGCTCAACCCATTTTTACAGAAACGCTCCTCGGTGCCGGGGCTGATATCAACAGCCTCGATTCAGAGGGTGTCAGCCCGATTGATCGTGCGATTGGAGCCAGCAACCTCAAGCAAGTCCGCTACTTGTTCTCGCAAGGCGCCGAAACAAGCGGCCATTTGTGGAATCCTCTGCAAGAGCGCAATCACGCCATGGTGCGATTCCTTCTCGCCAATGGTGAAGACGTGGAGGTGAACAATCCGGCTTCGAATGGAATCAGCCCGCTTGGGTTTGCAGCGATGAGCGGTGATGTGACCGGTGCAACACTGCTTCTTGAGTATGGAGCGAACTACGAGCCCAACGAGAAGCCGGGCGGTCACTCGATGCTCGAGTGGGCAATCGCTCACAAAAAACCGATTCTCGCCGAGACCTTCGTCGATATGGGGGCTGATCCGAATCAGCGAATCAACAGCCCCACCAGCGAGTTTCGCGAATTGCTCAAAGAGCACGGAAGTCTCAGCTATTATCTTCGCAACGACCGGGGGCTGACTCCACTCATGGTCGCAGCTGGATCCCGCCAACATGAAATGACTCGCATGCTGATGGATCACGGGGCGAGCAAGTCGATCAATTCCTGGAGCTACAAAGCTTGGCCAGTGAATTTTGCGATTCGGGCTGAAGACATCCCGATGGCTCAAATGCTCTTTGGCCGCACGCCCGAGCATGACAGAAATTGGTCGCGAAAAGTGGTGATCGATCTCAGCAGCCAACGCATCAACTTCTATGTGAACGGCAAATCCGTCTTTTCATCGGTTTGTTCCACCGGCAAGCGCGGTTACCG
>JBCDHN010000247.1:0-5542 GCA_038749915.1 Verrucomicrobiota bacterium
CCACATCCAGAGCGAGCCGGCGGTCAGGGTCTCCGCGACGAGATGATCTGCAACAAAGCCCCAGACCAGTGGATGAAAGTTGATGAACGGGACCGCACAAACCAGAAGCCCGATCGACAGAAAGAGTTGGCGCCGATAAGGCTGAAGGCGCACCCAGATCCGGGAGCACAACTGGCGGTCGGTCAATTCGTATGGAGAATCAGAAGGCACTGGTGCTGGTTTTACGGCTCAAGTTCAGGGATCGTTGCCACTGGGAGCGGTTCCGCATGTTCAGACCGAGCAATCACCGCAAGGAAAACCGCCAACGTCAACATGGAAGCACCAACCACCCGCCAGACAAAGAACTTTCCCGCTTCGTGGCGTTCGCGATTCGCAAAATGATGCCCGACCGCCCAAACCAGGAGAATGGCCCACAAACCGCGTGATGCGTAGACCACATTGACTCCGGTCGCATCGCCCGTCGTCGCGAGAACGACCCCGATGATCAAGGCTTGCATCGCTGTTAGCAACGCGCTTCCCCAGATCCAGAACCGCGTCTTTGGCATGGCACGGGGATAGGGCTCCCGCCCGGGAAGCCGACTCAAAGCGATGTCCAGCATTGAAATGATGGCAACGCCGTTCGACGCCACCGCGATAAAGGCATGTTTGCCAAAGGGAATTGCCCATTCCTTGACCATCAGATCGCAGGTGGCAAACATCATGGCGCTTAGCATGGCCAGCAGGATCGCCGGTCCAAACGTTGCATTGCTCTTCGCGATATCAGGGATCCCGAGGACGAAGATGCCAACTGCCGTCAGCCCAACCGCCACAACCAAGAAGAGGGGCAATTCTTCACCGAGGAGAAAGGCCGAGCCCAGAGCAACGAACACGACTTTCGTCCCCATCACCGGGGTGACCAGGGAAACGTCGCCCTGCCGCATTGCCCAGACCGTCATCCAGCCCGCACCATAAAACACGAACGACATTGCGATTGGTTGCCAGATCAAATTCCACACAACCGGATCCTTCTGAAACAGGTAGAGCGGACAGACGACGATTCCCACCGCGATATTCGTAAGGTGAACGGCTTGCCGCAGTCTTGCCCCTTCCTTCAGGCCCCGCTTGAGAAAGAGCGTGCTCAAGGCATAAATCATCGCGCTTCCGAGCGGTAAAAGCAGATAAAAGGGCACCGACGTCTCTACCATGTGGCAGTCTCTACGTCCAACCGCGAAGGGTTGCGTCGCGAAATCCGTCGGAACTTCGGGGAATGGCCGAACACCGAAATCCTGACGGATTCCGTTTCATGATTGCGTGTAGACTGAACCGATTGAGCAGAATCATCCCTGACATTGTCCATTTGCCTATGAACGCTTCCAAACCCCTTGGCCTTTTTGTTGTCTTTTCCCTCGTCTCGCTTTGCCAGGCTGATTCTTGGCCGAGTTGGCGGGGTGATCTTCTCGGATCAGGAGTGACCCCGGAGACGGATCTCCCCCTGAAATGGAGCCCGGAAGAGAACGTCACCTGGCGGGTCGAGCTCCCGGAAGGCGGAAACTCGACTCCAATTGTTCTGGAAGATCGCGTTTTTGTGACGCAACCGATCACGGCCGAGAAGTGGCGCGGCCTCTATTGCTTTGATCGCGAAACCGGTGAGCTTCTCTGGAAAAACGGCTTGGTTTACGACAAGGAAGAGCGGACTCACCGGACCAATCTTTACTGCTCCGCTTCGCCCGTAACCGACGGCGAAATCGTGGTGACTTCCTACGGTTCGGCTGGCCTCGTCGCCTATGATCTGAATGGCAACCAACTCTGGCACCGCGACCTCGGCGCGCTCGACCATACCTGGGGCAACTCCAGTTCGCCATTGATCTACGGTGGCCTCATCATCCACTACCACGGTCCGGCCAAGAACGCGGTGCTTTATGGCTTCGACAAGAAGTCCGGCGAAACGGTTTGGCAATGGAAGGAGCCGATTTGGACTCCGGGTGAGCGCACCGACGGATTTCAGGGACGCTCGGACGAAGGCGTCATCGGAGCGTTCTCGACCCCGATTTTGATTGAAGGTGCGGAACGCGACGAACTCGTGATGAGCTTCCCGATGGAAATGAAAGGTTTCAACCCGAGGAACGGTCAGGAACTCTGGACCGCATCCGGTCTTAACCCGCTGGTTTATACGTCGCCGATGTACAACGACGGGATGGTTGTCGCGATGGGTGGATACTACGGGAACTCCGTTGGGGTGCGGATTGGCGGCGAAGGCGACGTCACCTCAAGCCATCGCCAGTGGCAGGAAGTGCGTCACAATGGAGGAATCGGAACCGGAGTCATGCATGACGGGCACTACTACTATCACAACTCCGGAGGGGTCGTCTTTTGCGACGACGTCAAGACCGGCAAAACCGTTTGGAAAGATCGCCTGCCGCTGTCCGGCAAGTCCTGGGGATCGCTACTTTTGTCCGGTGACAAGATTTACACCCTGAGCCAGGCCGGGGACACCGTCGTGTTCAAGGCCAGTCCGGAGGGGATGGAAGTGCTCGCCGAGAATTCTCTCAACGAACATACCAACTCGTCTCTCGCTCCATCGCAGGGATCCTTCTTTGTTCGCACCCACGAAGCGCTCTGGCGCATCGACGCCGGAAACTAGATTCCTAGACCAAGACTAATCGGCGTCACCCAGTTCGACCGTCACCGGTATCGACTTCGACGTCGGTGTGTTCGAGATGTCGGCCGTGGAATCGATCGGAACGAGCGGATTGAGTTCCGGGAAGTAGCCGGCAACGGAAGACCTCGGCAACTCATAAGGAACGGCCAGGAAGCGATGGACCTCCCGGGTTCTTCCCCCGGAAACATTTCGAATCGAGACTTCCGCCAGCGGACGAATCTCACGGTCCTTCATATCCTCAGGATTCATGAAAAGGAGACGCCGCTCGTTGCTGATTCCGCGGTATCGATCATGAAGCCCGTAAACCGTCGTGTTGAATTGGTCGTGACTCCGCACCGTCATCAACATCAATTCACCCTCTCCCAGTTCGGCGGTGGTGAGCGGTTCGGCAGAAAACTCGGCCTTGCCTGACGCAGTCCTGAAAACGCGGGATTTGGCCGGGTTATCGAGGTAAAAACCACCCGGCTCGCGAACTCTCTCGTTGAAGTTCTCGAACTCGGGTATCGTCTGTTCAATCAACTCGCGCACCCGGTCGTAGTCTTTGGCCACGGAGACGAAATCGATCGTCGCTTTCTCTCCCAGCGTTGTCGCGGCAAGCCGGGCTGCGATCTCGATCTCACTGAGGAGGTTGTCGGAAACGGGCTTCAACGTTCCACAACTTTGGTGAACAACGCCCATCGAGTTCTCCACCGTGGAAAACTGCGGCTCTCCCGATTCGTCCGGATCCAGTTCGCTCCGGCCGAGACAAGGAAGAATCAGCCCGGTGGTTCCGGTAACGACGTGACTGCGATTCAGCTTGGTGGAAACCTGCACCGTGAGCGAACAATTCTGCAGCGCCTCCGCCGTGAACTGGGTATCCGGGGTCGCTTGGAGGAAGTTGCCTCCCATCGCGAAAAAGACCGAGGCTTCCTTCTGATGCATTGCCAGGATCGAATTGACGACGTCGTAACCGACCTTGCGCGGCGACTCGAATCTGAAGACGCGATCGATCGAATCATGAAATGCGACCGGCATTTTCTCGAAGATGCCCATGGTCCGATCTCCCTGCACATTACTATGTCCCCGAACCGGGCAAAGTCCCGCACCGGGACGGCCAATCGCTCCCAACAACAGGTGGAGATTGACCACGTCACGAATCGTCGAAACCGCGTTGCGATGCTGCGTCAGTCCCATCGCCCAGCAGGTGATAAATCTGCGTTCCTTGCGAACGATCACGTTTGCCGCCTCGCGAATTTCGGACTCGGGAATCCCCGAGATCCGAACAATCTCCGCCCACTCGACGGCCTTGATCCCATTGATGAAGGAGTCGAAACCCACGGTGTGTTCCGCGATAAAGTCATGGTCCACGACCGTTCCCGGCTGCTCCTCTTCCAGATCCAGAATCGCCTTGCTCAGCCCCTGCAGCAGAGCTTGATCCCCATTGACGTTCACGCGTAGATAGGTCGAGCTCAGCGGGGTAGCCGAACCCATCATTCCAGCAAGCTCTTGAGGATGAGCAAACCCGACCAACCCGGCTTCCTTCATCGGATTCACCGCGATGATCTTCCCTCCATTGCGAACCGTCGCCTGCAAAGCCGAAAGCATCCGTGGGTGATTCGTCCCCGGATTTTGGCCGACGACCAGCAGGCAATCGGCCTCTTCAATATCCTTGAGTGACACCGTCCCTTTCCCGATTCCGACAGCGGTGTTGAGGGCCGCACCGCTCGACTCATGACACATGTTGGAGCAGTCCGGCAGGTTGTTGGTTCCGAACATCCGCACGAACAATCCGTAGAGGAACGCGCTCTCATTCACGGTTCGGCCCGAGGTGTAGAAAATCGCCTCATCGGGATCGGGCAACGCGTTCAGTTCGCGGCTGATCAGCTGAAAGGCTTCTTCCCATTCAATCGGCTCATAGTGGGTCGCACCCGGCCGCAAAATAACGGGATCCGTCAGCCTTCCCTGTTGTTCCATCCAGTAGTCCGACTGCTCGGAAAGTTCCTGCACGGAATGTTTCGCGAAAAAGGCGGGATCCACTTTCCGCATCGTTGTCTCCGAAGCCATCGCCTTGGCACCGTTCTCGCAAAACTCGGTCGCGGCACGTTCGTCATCCGGGTCAGGCCAGGCACAGGAAGGACAGTCAAACCCATGCTTTTGGTTCAGCTTCACCATCCCGGACGCCCCACGTTTTCAGTCCGGCCAGCCCAAACACATGCTTGAAGGATGAGGTAACAGCCTCAACGCCAGCGGCATAAGACTTCGGATCCTTCACCTTGATCCCGGTATGGGTCTCAGGCGGTTCAACACGAATCTCAGCATCGTTGTCCTCGGGAGGCAATGAATCAGAAGTCGGGGATTTACTCATCAGAATGAACTAGGGGCTACCAATTCCAAGCGGGCGTTACTGTGGATTTGAAAACTGGACTTGTCGCCTCCTTTCCGTCGGGAATACGGCTGCAGAACGCGAAACGATGTCCTCTTCCTCCCGGCGATTGCTGTGCCGGAAACGGTTTCTCAGGACGGTCATCGAAACAAATTGTCGACCAAGTTTCCAAGGTGCGCGCGAAAACCAACCGAAGGGTTGGCGAGGCCGCCGTGGAACAGCAACGCTGTTCCGAAACTCAGCCCGAAGTTGCCAAGCGAAGCAAAGGCTACCTTGGGACCCCGAAGCAGATCACAATCAACTCTGAAGGAGTTGCGAACGGATTTGGATCCTCTTTCGGGGATCAGGATGGTGGACCGGGAGGGTCCTTGGGTAGCCCTTTCACTTCGTTTCGGACAACCCAAGGCTGGTGGTGCGCAACGGCTTTGCCGTAGTTGGAAGAAACGGGCAAACTACAGAAAACCGATTCCGAACAGCAACGCTGTTCCGTAGCTCAGCCCGAGGTTGCCAAGCGAAGCGAAGGCTACCTTGGGACCCCGAAG
>JBCDHN010000248.1:0-5511 GCA_038749915.1 Verrucomicrobiota bacterium
CGCCATTATCGACACAAGATGGAAGCCCTCGCCAGTGGTTGGCGGAATCGTTGGGCCAACCCGGATCTTCCCTTCTACTTTGTCCAGCTCCCCAGTTACCCCAACGCGACCGGCTGGATTCGGGTCCGCGAAGAACAACGCCGCGCCCTCTCGATCCCCAATTCCGGGATGGTCACCACGATCGACATTCGCGGCGAAGGCATCCATCCCCCCAACAAAATGGCCATCGGCGAACGACTCGCCAAGCTGGCCCTCACCAAATCTGAGGATGGCGGGAATGCGATCGGCTCCGGCCCCCACTATCGTGGCCACCAAGTCGTCGGCTGGGAAGTCCGCGTCCAGTTCGACCACATCGGTGACGGTCTCTTCGCCGGCAACAAACCTGGTTTCGGTCCCCCAGAAGAAACCCCCGATGATCCTCTCCGATGGTTCGAGCTCGCTGGAGCCGACGGCGTCTGGAAACCCGCCGAGGCCCGAATCGAAGGCGACGAAGTCATCGTCCTCTGCCACGACATCCCCCTCCCCACCGCCGTCCGCTACGCCTGCACCACCGAGCCCCAAGGCGGCAATCTCTACAACTCCGCCGGACTTCCAGCTTCTCCCTTCTGCAGCAACCTCGATCTGCTCCCCTGGCAGGATCACCAGTAGCGGAATTTACAAAAATTCCGAACCACCAGTGCTTCGGGATGCTTCGCAGTGATCCTCACGCAGAGACGCAAAGACGCAGAGTCAACGAATTAAAAAATTCTCTGCGCCTCAGCGGCTCTGCGTGAAACCAGATCTTTTCGCTCCCAACGAATTCGTAGCTTTGATTGGTAATCGAAGACCGGATTCGACTGCCAGTCGAATCTACCTCATCCGCTTCGGCGGCAGCTTGATCAGCTGGGTGCCCTCAAGATCCTCCCGCGACTGGCGGGCCATGGCGGCGGCGACGGGGTTGACGTCGGAGTCGCCTTCATCCATCGACTCGGGGACTTCCAGTTCCTCGACCGACATAAGGTGAATGGTGATGGCTTTCCCTAACACGACTTCGTCGCCGTAGCTGAGCAACAAGGCATCCCAATCGAGCTGGGTCCCGTTGAGTCGAGATCCGTTGGTCGATCCGAGGTCCCGAAAAATCCAGTGATCAGATTCTGCGTTCTTGACGAATTCGCAATGGGTGTTGGAGAGCGCCGAATGGTCGATTTGAAGATGGTTATGCTTCGAGCGCCCGACGCGAACGACGTCGCTATCGACCTGAAAGCAGCGCGGCGCCTCATCCGCCACGGTCACAACGAGAACAGTGTTGAGTAACGAGCTCATTAATCATCTATACCGCTACTTTCGTGCCATCTGTCACGCCAAAATCAAAAATTTTCCCGCGGAGCCGCGCGAAGGTGCAGAGTTTTCTGGATGATTCCAAGGGCTTATGGGTTTGAGCGATGAATTCGGAAGCATTGACTTTTGCGAGCGTCCATCGCTAACTGGTTTCCTCAAACCCTAAAAACCCACATGTCCAATCCCGACTCTTCTCGTCGTCGCTTCCTGCAAACTGGAGCCGGCACCGCTGCGGCGACGTTTTCCATTACCGGCGCCAGCAAAACGAACGCCGCTCCCAAAGCGAAGCATCAAAAAAGCGGCATCTTTGTCGGCGATGGCGACTACCGTTATGAGGTGATCCACGGCTGGGCGAAGCTTCCTGACAAATATACCTGGCAGACGACGCACGATGTGGCGACGGACAAGGATGGGTTTGTTTACGTGATTCACGAGGGGCGGATCGATCAGCCGGACCATCCGGCGATTTTCGTGTTTGACCCCGATGGCAAGTTTGTTCGTGGATTTGGACAGCAACTGCAAGGCGGTGGTCATGGGCTGGAAGTTCGGCAAGAGGGAAGCCAGCAGTATCTTTACGTAACCGCTTACCTCACCCACAAGTACTTTTGCAAGATGACGTTGGATGGAGAGGTCATCTGGACGCGGCGCGCACCGATGGATTCAGGGATCTACCACGCGGACGAGCCGTTCAGTGGCGAACGGATTTTTGCACGAAACCGATTTCAGCCGACCAACTTCGCGTTTCTGCCGAATGGCGATTTTCTCCTCGCCGACGGGTATGGCGGACATGTCATCCATCACTATGATTGGGATGGAAGTTGGAAGCGGATGATCGGCAAACCGGGGAAGGGTCCAGGCGAGTTCAGCCTGCCTCATGGAATCTGGATTGACGATCGGCCTGGAAAGCAACCTTCGATCGTGGTGGCGGATCGATCCAACAGTCGGGTGCAGTGGATCACGATGGAGGGCAAGCACATCAAGACGATGGATGACTTCATTCTTCCGGCGAACATCGATCAGCTGGGCGACCTGCTTCTCATTCCCGATCTCAGCGCGCGGATCACGCTGGTTGACAAGAACGACAAGTTGATTCATCTCGGGGAAGACGAGGCCTGGCGCAAAGACGTCCTCAAAGACGGCAAGGCAATGCGGCGGAATCCGGACGGCTGGAAAGACGGCCGCTTCGTTCATCCGCACGACGCTTGTTTCTCGCCGAATGGCGACATCTTCGTGGCAGAATGGGTCCAGACCGGCCGAGTTTCGAAGCTCCAGAAGGTTTAGGGTCTTCAAACCTTCTTCTTACTCTTCCTCTTCATCTTGATCTTTAAAGTGGCTGAGGCGTCCCGCCTCAGAATCCCAGAAGCAAAAAACTGAGGCGGGACGCCACAGTCACTTTTAGCTCCATTGGCGAAAGATGTCTTAGGATCCAACCGTGGATGCAGCATGACCAAATCGTGGCATCTCGATCGTCGAACGCTGCTTCGCGGAACTGGCGCCTCTCTCGCACTTCCGTTTCTGGAATGCATGGGTGCATCAGCCCCAGCCTCCGAGCTTCCGAAGCGATTCTGCGCGATGTATTTCCCTTATGGCGCGAGCACGCCACCGGAGGATCATGAGCACCGGAAATGGGGCTTTTTGCCAACGGGCGAAGGACGGGATTTCCAGCTGACGGAGACGCTCAAACCGTTGCAGCCACTGCGCGATCACGTCTCCTTTCTCCAAGGGCTGTCCCACCCCAACGGGCGCGTCATGGGCGGTCACGACACGGCGGACATCTTTTTGACAGGTGCCAAGCTCAAGGGTGGCGACCTCAAGAACTCCATTTCCCTGGATCAGATGCTGGCTCAGCAGGTCGATGGCGAAACCCGGTTTTCGTCGCTCGCGCTTTCGACCGATGGCGGCGTGGGCGAACCGACCCGGTCGAGCACCCTCTCGTTCAGCCGAACCGGTCAGCCGATTCCGGCGCTGAACTCGCCCCGGGTTCTCTTTGATCAGTTGTTCGGAGCCAACAGCGCCTCCCTTGCCGATCAGCGACGCGAATTGGTCAACTCCGGCAGCATGCTCGATCTCGTTCTCGATCACGCGAAAACGGTGCGTGGAAGTCTCGGCAGCCTTGATCAGCAGAAGTTCGATGAGTATCTCGATTCCGTCCGACAAATTGAGCAGCGCGTTGAGCGATCGCAGGAATGGCTCACGGTGCCGAAACCCAAGGTTGACGCCACCGGCCTGCACCTCGAAGCCGACGACAACACGCCGGCTGAGTTGATTCGGACCATGTATGATCTGCTCTTCCTCGCCTTCCAAACCGACTCCACCCGGGTTGCAACCTACCAGCTCGGAAACATGAATGGCGCGACCTCGATCGCCGGGAAGTTTCCTCAACTCCTCAGCATCGGGAAAACGATGCACGCGATCGCGCATGGCGCCGGAAAGCCGGGTGGATTCGAGGCCCAGGGGAAATGGGACCGGTTCCTCGCCTCCCAGCTCGCCTACTTCCTCGATCGACTGGCATCGACTCCGGAAGGATCAGGAAGCCTCTTGGATCGCACGGTCGTCTTCTACGGATCGAGCAACAGCCGAACCCACAACAACAACAACTACCCACTTCTCCTCGCCGGAGGAAAAGAACTTGGGTTCAACGGAGGTGCGCTCCACAAGTTCGACGCCAAGACGCCCCTCTCCAATCTCTTCGCCACGATTCTTCATCAAATGGGCAATCCCGCAGAGTCGTTCTCCGACAGCAAAGGAGAAATGACCGAAGTTCTGGCGTAACCGGAAGCTTGGACTACTTTCTCCGAGGGTGTTTCTGGAAAAACTCCCACATCAGGTCGTTCGCCGAAATGTCCATGGTTGAAGCGCCGAGCAGCGCAACGGTCGGCTGTTTGCCCGGCCATGTGTGACCGCCGCCTTCGATCTCGATCAGGACCACCTCGCTATCGTTCGTGCCATTTCCCCACGTTTTCCGAACCACGGTCATGCCATCGTCAGCGGAATCGGGAAGCGGTTCGACCACTGGCTCCCCGGAACATCCGTTGGCCTTTACCCATTGCTGAACGGTGTGCTCGACCGAGCGGAAATCGGTCACGCCACGACCTCCAGCAGCGTTTTGACCAAAACCGCCGTTGAAAGGAGCAAAGGCATCTCCCGTCCCATGAAAGTGCATCACAGGAACCGGGCGCACGTTGTTCGGCGCCTCCATCATGAGGGGTCCGCCAACCGGGGCGATCGCCGCAATCCGGTCCGCCAACTCCGAGCCCACGTAGTGCGCCATGATTCCTCCGTTGGACAACCCGGTCGCATAAATGCGATCCTCATCGACGTTGGCAACTGTTGCCAAATCATCGAGGAGAGCGCTCGTGAACCCGACGTCATTCACATCGTTGTGCATGGCCGAGCCACAACATTCTCCGCCATTGAATGTCAATCGCCGGTCTAACTCTGGACCAGTTCCATACGGATACACGACGAGGAATCCGGCCACTCCAGATTTTGCGTTCATTCCCGTTAGCTGAATCATGCTTTGCGGATTCCCGCCCCCACCGTGGAAGACAATCACCACCGGGGTTGGCTGATCGGGATCGTAACTGGAAGGAACATGAACTTGATAGCGGCGCTCCAGGTTTCCCACGTTTACCTTTCGAGTGTGATCGCCGACTCCGAAGCCTTCGTTATGCGAACCAGGAACCGGAGAAGGCGATGGCGTCTCCATCGATCTGACGATTGCGGTTGCAAATTCCGGAAAGGAAATCGTTCCGTCGTCATTCGTATCTGCTCCCTTCAAGCGCAATGCTGCTTGAGGCGCCGTTTCCAACTCGGCCAACGATATCCCTCCGTTTCCGTCCCCATCCAATCGCTCAAAGCCCAACCTTAGGCGGGAGCCGTCCTGGGCTGTGGAATTCGCCGAGAAAAACGAGAAAACGACCAAGAGTGTAGAGACGAGACCCTTCATGAAAAGGAGTGACGAAACCGATATCATGCCGTTACGAAAAAAGGTTTCCTTCATCCCTTCCGGCTGCGCTTGCAATGCCAGAAATCAACTACTAACTTTCTGTGCAGTGATCGAATTCTCAACATTCCCACGATTCGAGAGCAGGTGACCAACCATTCACATTACTCCGTCGTGTCAGGAACCGCAAAGCCGCGTGCTTTAAATATACTTTCGAAAGCTCCTTCGACACTAGGGAGCGTTCGAAA
>JBCDHN010000249.1:0-5505 GCA_038749915.1 Verrucomicrobiota bacterium
CACCCTACTAGCGGAAGCCCGGTCATTCGCATTTCGACAAGGGCACGCAAGTCGTCTCATCCTTCGGCGGACTCAAGATGACAAGAAAGCGAAATTGCGCCTTACTCTTGATTCTAAGCATAATCCTCATCCGGACAGATTAAGGTGGAGAGTAGGAGTAGGATCAAGGTTGGCGGTTTAAGCAGCGCGGCGAAGTCCGGGGCGGGGCGGAAGCTCCTGAAAGTCCTCTTCAACGTCCGGGCGATGGTCGGGGTAGGCTTTGGCTGACTCCAAAACCTCTTCGCGGAGGATCGGATTGAGGAAGAATTTGCGGAGGTTTCCTTCGATCATTTCAAGTCGGTCCCAGGCTCCGTAGAGATCAATCAGGAGGTTGGGGTCGCCACCTATGGTTTTGTGAAAAAGGACCATTAAGACACGCTCCGCATCGCGAAAGGCTTTTCGTTTGATCAAGAATGAAGCGTAGCGGGTGAGAAAGAGCTGATCACTGGTGGTGAGAATCTGGAGCCGATCGTATCGACTTTTGAAAAGGGCAGCAGCGAGGTCGGCTCTTCCAATTTCGCTGAGTACCTCGGCTAGATTTGCAAACTCGGCAGTTGATTGGTTCCAGGTTTGCGCTCGTTGATACCATTCCAGAATCGTTGCGTCATCGTTGAGCTGTGCGAGTACCTCAAAAATCAGAGCGCCATTGGTGAGCGGGTGTTGCTCAAATCGGGTATGCAGTTCTGTCAGCAGCTTCCAGGCTAACTTGGGTTTCTTGGCAAGAGAAGCCGCCTTTGCCGCAAAACGCAGGTGATCTGACATCATGGCAGGCGGAATCGGCGGCGAAGCCGGAGCCGTCGGAAGAAAGAGCTCTACCGCCCAGGCTGGAACCCGGCCATCCCGCGCATGACGCAAAGCGTTTGTCGCTTCTTGCCAGGCGTCCGCCGCTATAGGGGTTGTTTCCCGGATCAGTTCGAGAAGGCGATCTCCGGAATCCGCCTTTCCGGGCCACGCCGCGAGGAGCTGCTGCAGATCGGTGGATGCCATTTCGAGCTCGGCATTGGTGAGTCGGAGTTTTGCGCGTTGTAAGAGCAGCTCAAATCGTGCGGTCGGGGTATTGGAACTTCGTGCTTTCAGGGTGAGGATCGCGTCGGCGTCTTTCAGGTTCCCCGCTTCCGTCAGACTCGCGGCCACGGCCGAAATCGTCGAAGCCGGCCAGGTCCGTTTCGGATCGGCAATGAGCTTGGCAAGGCGCTCGATATCATTGGGGTTGGCGCGAGCATACCAACGAACAAGGCGTTGATCGACATGGTTGCGGTTCGCGCTTTTGGAAGCGACCCTCAATTCTTCGAGAAGAGAAATGGCGCGGTTAAGATCGCCATTCTCCACCATCAGATCGGCCAGCAACAGGGTGTCACTGAAACCCAAAGGCCGCTCATCGGCTCCGGCCAGGGTTAAACGAATCGCGGTATCAAGATCACCTTCCTTTTCGTAATGCTGGGCAAGATAACGGCGATACTGAGAACTCCCTTCTTCTGCTCCGATGCCTTCCTCCACCCGGTATTCCAGCTCATCGACGTTGCCGCTCAAGTAAAAGAGGTTGGCGTAGTTGCGATGAATTGATTCATCGGTCATCGACTCGGGTCGGGCGACGCCTTGCTCGTAGATCTGGTCCAGAAAGTCGATCGCCTCATCATACGCTTGAGCCTGCCGGCAAGCGCCAAGGTAGCTGCTGACCATTCGCATTTCTGTTGGATGAGCCCGAACCTGCTGTCGATAAATCGGCAGTGCATCCGGCCCGAAGCCGCGGACTTCAAGACTGCGGGCTAACTCAATGGGCTCGTCTTCATCGGTAACGTTTGCCAGATATTCTTCGATCATCTGTCGTCGACGAGGCGGGTTCGCAGTTTCCAGCTGCCAGAGCAATTGAATCATTCGGAACTGCTGAAACTGCGCTGCGGAGTGTTCCTGGGTTGGCTGGATGAAATCGAAATCGACCACAGACTTGGCCAACGAGGCCAGCTGGTCCCGGGGGACGCGTTGGCCTGCGAGGTTCAGCAATTTCTCCAGTTCGACCCAGGTTTCGATACCTTTGTCGCGCTCACGCTCTCCGGTGAACTGCTTACGACGTTGGGTGGTGTTTCGGGCAATCTCACCAACCAGACGCATTGCTTCTTCCGGCCGGTCGGTTGCCAGCGCCAGCCACATCTCGGCCTTGGTCTTCAGGTCTTCGATACTGTCAGGGATGCGTTGGATCTGTCGTTGCACTTCAGTGATGACGCGCTGCTGACCATCGGCGTGAGTCTGCATGCGATACATTTCACTCACCGTGGTGTAGAAGGCGTAGTAGGGAAGCTGAGAGCCCAGGGTCAGGTCGCGGAAGGCCTGTTCGAGCCAACGTTTTCGGCCCGCTTCGAATCCGGCTTGTTCACAGATCACCGCGAGATCGACGTTGAACATGTAATCGGCGATTCCTTGGGTGCGAATGGCCGATTCACCGAGCTGGAGTGCTTCGCGGAATTGACGATCGATCCGAAGCTGATGAACGAAGGTCCGAACTTGCTGCAGAGGTAACTCAATCAAGGAAAGCGCGTCATCCAGGTCTTCATCGTTGAAGGTAAAGGTTGGCTCCCGCAGCAGGAGATAGATCGCAAGGGTCAGGTTGGCTTTGCGAACGGGTTGCGATTCAACCCAGCGTGCGAGATCTTCGAAACCTTGATTCTGAAGGGTGATGAGTGGGTAAAGCAAATCCCAGCGCGTTCCCGGTTCGTCGGTCTTGGGTCGAATTCGGTCCTCGATCAACACCATCGTTTGTTCCGGGTTCCCGCCATGATGAGCCAGCCATAGTTCTTCGGTCGGTCCAACCGCTTCGGCAGCTTCGCCAAGGCGTGCCAGCTCCTCAATCGCGCGAAGCCGTAATTCCGGAGTGGTCGATGGGTTCCGCAAAAACTCGGGCTTCGGCAGTCGCAGCCACTCGGCCAACTTTTCAAGGCGTTCGCTCGGTAAAAAATCGTATTCATCGATCGCGATCGCCATCTCTTCGAGGTTGAGCTGGCCGCTTTGCCCCAGGATCACTCTCGTCTTCCTCGCGGGAACAAAAGGAACGATATCGACCGGGGTATCCGTTTTCGCTGCAATCTGCCGGGTCTCGCTCAAGACTTGATGAAACGCTGTCTTCGCTTTTTCAAGGTCACCGGTTTCGAGTCGGAGAAGGCCAAGCTCGAGAATGGATTCCGCATCCCAGGGACGGACTGCGGCAATCTTTGCCAAAACCCGTCGCGCCGAGACTTGATCTCCGGCATTGAGGTAGTGGCGGCTTAGTTGTTTGAGAAAGTCTGGATCCTGCCCGAATTTACTCTCGAGGCGGCGACGGGTCAGGTCTGCTTCTTCGACCCGTAGATCACGCTCCAGCTTGTCAATCAAGGCCAGCCAATCGTCCGGAGAAGTCTGGCCCGCATCCGCAGCAATCAGTTGGCGCTGGTAGTAGATTGCGGCCTTGAGATCGCTGGAACGGCTTGCCAGATCTCCCAGCTCCTTCAAAAGCTGAGGATCTTCGTCAGCCATGTAGTAGGCGCGCTTCATCGCAACTAGGGCCTCGTCGATCCGGTTCTCTGCGAGATGAATCCGGGCGATCGCTTCGGGGAAGAACCGGTCGAGTGGATTTGCCGACGCCAGCTGTTCATAACGCGGAAGCATCCACTCGTCGGCCAGGTAGTGCATCGTGGCGGTGCTCAGTTGATCTTCGAACAGCTTCCGGCGTTGCGCGAAGTCGGTTTCCGTCTCGATCATGACACCGATCAATTCGAGGGCCTCGGGAACGCGCTCCAGTTCGATCAGCGTATTGGCATAGGGCTTCACGATTTGCCGTTTTTCCAAGACGTTTGCCTCGCGGAAAGTGGCCTCCCAAAGCTCGCTCAAGGCATTGAGCCTGTCCTGTTCGCGATAAGCTTTCGCCAGGGCTTGAACCGCCTTCAGCGATGAATCCGGGCTCTCGACCAGATTGCGCAACATGCGGATGGCGCGATCTTCCAGCTTCTGTTCCAACATCCCCTGCGCCTCGCGAATCCGGGCTTCCTCTTCGCGACTGGGATCGATCTTCGCGATCAGATTCAATTGCCGGATGATGAGCTGCTTGTTGTTGGTGCGTTCGCCCAGATCGAGCAGGAGTTCTTCGTACTCGAGGACCGGGTTGACCGGGTCGTGAAGCAGCGGGAGTTGCTTCCACGCATCGGCGTAGTCGGCCGTTTTGACCGACCACCAGGCAAGGCGAAAACGATTCTCCGGCGACGGATCATCGTCAATTTGCTGGCGGAGCTGGTGGAAAAAGCGCCAGACCGATGCCATGGCTTCGCCGTCGGAAATCTTCGATGGTTTCTCAAGACGGGTTTCGTCGGAATTCGCTCTCAGAATGGTGAAAATCCGCTGATCAATTTCGATCCGCTCTTCAATCGTTTCACTCATGCTCCAGACCCGTTCGAATTCTTCGATCGCCTTGGGGATCTGGCCGGACTCGACCAAAGACTCTGCGTAGAGCTGATAATGCCCGCGCTTTGCCAAACCGGAATCGATCGCTTCAAGCGCGGCTTTTTGCGATGCCGCCGGCATCCTCAAGTCGCGAAAGGCTTCAGCAACCTGGAGCAATCGCTCGCTCTTCTCCCGGCCACTCTCCGCTGCCGCAGCATACTGATCGAGGAGCTCACGAACCTTTGCCAAGCGACCACGCTCATGGTGAAATGAGGCGAGCTGCAACTCCGGTGTCCGGCCTTCCTCACCCCAGCCATTTTCATGTTGATCGTTGAGGAGGCGCTCGGCGATCGCGTCCAGATAAAAAGTCTGGCTGAATCTCAGCATCCGTTTCAGGTCTTCCTCGGTCGGTCGATTGGCTTCGAGATACGCGGCCAACAAATCCTCAGCTGCTGTCACTCCGCGCGTCGTGAGATGGACTCGAGCCTGCAGCAGAAGGATCGTGAGCGGGGTGGGGGAGAGCGATTCCACAAGGTCGGCAAGAATCCCCTCGGCTTCTTCGTAGTGATCATTTTCGACCAATCGAGTGGCGAGCTGTTGGCGATATTTGGTATTGGCCGGAACGCGCTCGACCAAATGTCGCAACCAGGTTTCTTCCAACTCGGGATTTGCGGAAATCTGGTAAAACCGGACGACGCGCCAGAGTGCTTCTTCGGTCGGATTCTTCTGCTTTGCGGCGGCTTTCCAAGCTCCTTCGAGTTCTTCCGCCCGCGAGAATCGCTCGTGGACTCTCACCATTCGGACCAAAAATTCGTCGTGGAGGTAGTGCTTGAAGTGAACCGTTTCCAGAGCTTGCCCATACACGTGAACCGCACTTTCGAAATCATCTCCGAATTCGTGCAGCCTGCCCACTTCCTTCATCGCGAGAATGCGGGTCTCGACTTCCCGGCTTTTCAACAGGGGAGCGTAGCTGGCAATCGCAGCCTGAGTCTGGCCTTCCTCGAGGAGAAGGGCGACAATCTGTTTGCGCAGGATCAGGTCTTCCGGACGAGACTCAAGGAG
>JBCDHN010000250.1:0-5460 GCA_038749915.1 Verrucomicrobiota bacterium
CGGGCGACCTCGGCTACAGCCATCCGCTTGTGGCCTCGGTTCGTGCGATTATGGAAACGCTGGACATCCCCGCCACGGTGCAGCCGAGTATGAGCGAGCTCTCTGCGCTCCTCGTTCGCGACATCCCGAGTGTCACCCTGGGCCTGACCCATGCCGAGCACTACAACGAGCTCGACGAAACCGTCCAAATCGAGCCCCTTTTCAGAGGCTTGGCTCAAGTCATCGCAACCCTTCAAGTCATCGACCAATCGCTGGCTACCGACGCCTAATCCCGCGCAAACAGCCACAACCCACAGTTCGCCCGTTTCATGAGTGAGAGCAAAACAATCAATCGTTGGTTGAAGACGAATACGTTTCACCACAGCAATTTCTGGGATCTCCTTCCCTTGCTGGAGGAAAAGGAAGAGAAGAATCTCAAGATCAGCCTTTGCATCCCAACCCTGAACGAGGAAGCCACGATCGGGAAGGAAATCATCATCTTCAAAAGCGAATTGATGGATCGCTATCCCCTGGTCGATGAGATCGCGGTTATTGATTCCGGATCTACCGACAAGACCTGTGAAATCGCCGCGTCCTTCGGCGCTGACGTTTACTTTTCCGGCGACATCCTGCCGAGCGAAGGCTTCAAACGCGGCAAAGGCGAAAACCTGTGGAAGGCGATTCACCAGTTGGAGGGCGACATCATTTGTTACGTCGACGCCGACATCAAAAACATCCACCCCCGCTTCGTCACCGGCCTCGTTGCACCGCTCATTCACAACGATGACATGCATTACGTAAAGGCGTTTTACGATCGTCCTCTCGCCTTCAGCGAAGGCATTCGTCCCTCCGGCGGCGGTCGCGTCACCGAAATCCTCGTTCGTCCGTTGTTCTCCCTCTTTTTCCCGGAACTCACCGCGTTGGTGCAACCGCTCTCCGGCGAATATGCCGTCCGCCGCACCGTCCTCGAACAGATCCCATTCCCGATCGGTTACGGCGTCGAAACCTCGCATATCATCGACGTCTACAAACGCTGGGGACTCGACGCCTTCGGGCAGACCGACCTCGACCAACGCGTTCACCGAAACCAGACCACCCGTGCGCTCGGGAAAATGTCATTTGGCATTTTGCAAAGCTTCCTCAACCGCATGGAGAGCTACGACATGCTCGATAAACTGCCGGAAATGCGCAACGTCTTCCGCCAGTTCCAAGCCGAGGGAAACAAGTACGAACAAGTCCTGCACGAGATCATCGAAGAAGAGCGCCCCCCGATGATTGAGATTGAAGAATACCGCAAAAAATTCGGGCGCGATTAGGAGTCCGAAAGCGTGAAGGTCGCCATTGTTCACTACCATTTGCGCCGTGGCGGTGTCACCCGCGTCATTGAGGATGCGGTTGCCAGTTTGAGCGGGCAGGGAGTCGAGACCGTCGTTCTTTCCGGCGAATCCTACCTCGGAGATCGTCTACCCAACGTCAGCGTCATCGAGGGACTTGGTTATCGTAACACCGCCACCGAGCAAGATGCGCGGCGCCTTGCTCGCGACATGCAAAGCGCCGTTGCCGAAGCACTTGGTGGCGAACCCGACGTCTGGCACCTTCACAACCACAGCCTCGCCAAAAACGTCGCTTTTCCGGAAGCCATCCACCACCTCCTCCTCGATGGCGCGAAGCTCCTTCTCCAGGTTCACGACTTTGCCGAAGACGGCCGCCCGGCCAACTACGAACGCCAAACCGCCTATTATGCCGGGCGCGAGAACATTCGCGCCGAGCAGCTTTATCCGCGGGGCACCCAAGTCCACTACGCCACGCTCAACCAACGTGATTCACTGCACCTGCGCGATGCCGGAATCGATGGTGGTCATCTTCACTGGCTACCCAATTCGGTCAGCCCCCCTCCATCCACCCCACCTCGAACCGATCCCTTTCCTGACAAACAACTCATCCTCTACCCGGTTCGCGGCATTCGGCGCAAGAACCTTGGCGAGCTCATGCTCTTGAGTCTGCTCAATCCGGAGTTCGTTTTTGCCGTCACCCTCGAACCCGAGAACCCGGAATGGCGCCAAATCCACGATGAATGGGCGGAATTCGCCCAACAACACAAGCTCCCGGTCCACCTCGCCTTCGGCCGCCACGGTCCCCTCTCCTATCCCGAACTCATCCACCGGGCTGACGTCATGATTTCGACCTCTGTCGCCGAAGGGTTCGGGCTCGCCTTCCTTGAACCCTGGTTAGCTAGCAAAGCCGTGGTCGGACGCGACCTGCCTGACATCACCCGCGACTTCGTCAAGCAGGGCGTCAAGCTCGAACATCTTTATCGTCGCCTCGAAATTCCGGTGAAATGGATCGACGAACCTGACCTTCACGCCGCCATCGCCGATGGCTTGTTCGAGTCCTATCAAAGCTACAACCGCGAACCTCCTGGTGACGCCGTTGATCGGGCTTGGGCCGCGACCGTCCGAGCACATCGGGTAGACTTCGGCCGACTGGGCGAATCCTTCCAGCGTCAGGCGCTCGCCCGCTGCCTCGCCGAACCCAACCTCCGCCACTCCATCTCGTCGCCCGCGCTGAACATCGAAGCCCCCGATCGCGTAGATCAGAATCGCGCACTAATCGAACGCGACTACAGCCAAGCCCAGTACGGTCCGCGTCTCCTCGAGATCTATCGCGAAATTGCCGCCAGTCCGCTCGGCGAACTCTCCCACTACAACGCCGACGCCGTTCTCGATGCCTTTCTCGCTCCCGAGAATTTCAACCTTCTTCGTGCATGACCCACGCCGAACGCATTCGCAATCTTTCCTCTCCGCTTGAACCTCTCCCTACCAACGAGCAGCCTCAACTTGGCCCACTGGAGGGAATCGAATCCGTCGTCTTCGACATCTACGGCACCTTGATCATCTCCGGCTCCGGCGACATCGGCTTGATCGACGAGTCCAATCGCGAAACCGCGATGCGCGAGGCCTTCGAAGCAGTCGGAGCAACCATGCCGACAGATGCCAGCACCCGTTTTTACGAACTGATCCGCGAAGATCGCGAAGCCAGCCAGGTCGAGCATCCCGAAGTCGAAATCCGCGAGATCTGGCAAAAACTCGCTGGCGACGAGATCGATATCGAAGCCCTCGCCATCGAGTATGAATGTCGCACCAACGTCGTCTGGCCCATGCCCAATCTCGTGGAAAGTTTGGCAAGTCTGCGGGACCGCGGACTTCGCCTTGGCAGTGTCTCCAACGCCCAATTCTACACCCCTCACCTTTTCGAAGCCTTCTGCAATGCGCCTCTCGATCAACTCGGTTTCGATCCTGAAATTCAGGTGTTTTCCTTCGACCTGCGCGAAGGAAAACCCTCCACTCAGCTCTACGCCGAGATCGCCAAGAACCAGAATCCGAAGCAGGCCCTCTTCGTCGGCAACGACATGCTCAAAGACATCTGGCCCGCCCAAACCGTCGGCTTCAAAACCGCGCTCTTCGCCGGCGACCAACGATCTTTACGCAAAAGGGACGATGATGCCCGTGTGGCGGAAACGTGCCCCGACCTCGTGATCACCGACCTCAGCCAGCTTCCGGTAGCGCTGGCTTAGACTCTGTCTTAGGCTTCTCTGGTCATCCATTCGATGGCCCACCAGAACTCACCGCCATCCACGTCGAGTCGAACGGCCTGACTTGGTTGATTCACTTCTACCACGTTTGCCGTTTGACCAAAATACTGGTCCATTTCTCCCCGCCACCGAATCAAGTGGCCTGCTGGCCGAATCACCGTCGGTGGTGGAGCCATCGGAAGCCTCACATCAGTACCCGGAGAAAAGTCTTCCGCCGCTTCAATTTCGGCATATTCATCTTCTGACATGGTAACACCATCGCTTTCGCCCCTCTCTTTTGCTTCAGCCCGACGCATCATGGCATTCGCAAGAAGATCGATCTGGTTGATCGGTCGCGCGTGATACTTTTGCAGAAGTGAGGGCACAGCTTCCGGTTCCACGCAGAGCAAAACCGGAACGATCCGTTTCCCCAGCATATCAGCGCAGGCGGCTTCATAAGTGACCCATTGGCTCTGGAGTGAATTGGGGCTCAACACCAGGATCATCTCGTCACAATTGGCGATCCGATCCCGAATCTCTTCCGCAAAATCATCGCCCCCCTCCAGAAATTCCACATCCATACGACTCTTAAAACCGCGTTCATCCAATTCACGATCAATCCACTTCACCACTTGGCGATCCTTCGATGAGTAGCTGATAAAAACTTTAAGCATGACAAGAACCTAGGAAGCTGGCGGGGTGGACCGACGGATATTGGTGGCGTTCAAATCAATGACCGGAGCCGTCTTGACCGGACGAAACGCATAACCCAAGTCACTATAGGTCCCGATCAGAGCTTCCAGTCCCTGATCGTAAGTTTTCCCGGAAAGCTTGAACTCCCACTCACTTCCCTGCCCCATCCGCACCAGACTTCCAACTTCGAGCGCTTTTTTCCCAACATACTCGGCTCCCTCAATTCGTTTGTGATGAATCCGCGCATGAGAGACATCGTTCTTCGCTTCCACAAAGACGTTCTCGATATCACTAAGAAAAACTGGCGTCCCCCCGTGATCGTAAATCGTCACCGCAAACAACACTTCGACGACGGATTTGTGAAGATAGAGCAAATCCAGATCGATCCATTCGTCAGGTCCTCCATCCGAGCGTTGCCCCGAGGGATCGTCTGTGGAATGAACGACACAACCGTCTTTCGTGAATCTCTGGCCGTAGTAGACCAAATCAGCTCCGCTCTTCATTCGCCGCTCACGGTCAAGTAGCAAACAGGACAGATCGAGATCGAAGATTTGGGATTCCGCACCATTGGCCGGATCCCAACCCAAATTCATACGAACGCGTTTCGTGCCCAAACTCACAGCACTCTCTGGTTTGCTCAGTTCAATCGGTTGGCTGCCGCCATGATCTGCGTCCGTCGTCATTGCCGGGTAGTGTGCCCGAAATCTGACATTGTCTCAAGCCTCAATTCTGTCCGATTGACGCGGAAACCCTCACTTGTAGTCCACCATCAAAACAAGTTAAAATGGTTAGTTCGCCTCCCGCGAATCCAAGATCTGCAGTGAAGTCGATGATTATCCGGCATTTGCTGGTCCCTTCCAAATCCCATTCGAAACTGTTCACCTACTCCACAACAGTATCACAGGAAGATCGAAGCGCTCATTGCAGTAGGTCAGTCGGCTCCGGCCAGCTGTGCATGCAAACCAGCTTCCGTCCTCTTCCTGGAGAGCGAGGATCGACCCGGTGGTGTGCGCAAGGCAAAGTCACTTGGCGGTTCGAGGGATGCCATATCGGTGGTTAAGCCGACTACTTTGCCTTCACCCCGCAATCCGAAAATCTCATTCCCAATCCGGCCCATTTTCACGATGCCGACGGCATCGGGCCGATTGGGATAGAATCCGGTCTGGCTATCCCAAGCCTGAACCGTCCCATCGACTCGCAGGTTGGCTCCGCGATCC
>JBCDHN010000251.1:0-5451 GCA_038749915.1 Verrucomicrobiota bacterium
TGCCGTTTATCGATGGGCTGCACCCGCAGAAACGGAGGTTCGCTGGGGACCGGTAACATCCAGGGAACTCGATCCTGGAATTGCCAGTTCGATGCTCATTTCAAGCATTCAACGGGTTCGAAAAGAATCGGAGCCACATCGGCAAATCGAGCTCTTCGTGGCCGATCTCATCTTGAAAGCCCGTGAAATCGCTCCGGTCAGCCCCTTCCGCTACGAGCTGGCGAAAAAGGTCGATCCCCCCGCCATTCTCACTCCGGTCTCGGGGAGGTCAGGGAAACCCCAAGCCTTACTTCCGACGGTGAAGAACCGACCGAAGGCCATAACCAGCACCCCCGGACCTGTTGGTGCCCTTGGACTTCTGGGAACGATGACCATTCTTAGCCTTGTGCTCTACCACTTGGTCTTTCAGAGCTTTCCCAAATTCTCCCAAGCGGGCCCGCAGTTGCAGATCCTTGGAACGCTTTCCCGGAGATCCCGACCGATGGCTCGCACTGCCTTGCAGAGCCTTGGCCATCTTCTCGAACGCATCATCAAGCTTTGGAAGTTCACGCGATCCAGAGGTCTTCGATTGGTTCAGTCGGGAAGTGCCCGGCTTCGCGCTTTTGGGGGTTGAACGGGTAAACAGGCTTTTGGCTTCGGGCTTTGGCGGAGTGGAGGGAACCGCCGTTTTCTTAACAATCTCCACAGTGACGGGCACCACACCGCGATTCACGAAATCCAGATCGTGCGCCACGCCAAGGCTGACATCGATGATTCGCCCCGTGATATATGGCCCCCGATCATTGATCCTCACCACCTTGTTCATCCCGTTGTTCAGATTGGTCACCTTCACCCTGGTCCCAAGCGGAAGCGTTTTGTGCGCCGCCGTATCCGCCCATTCGTTGAAGCGTTCTCCACTGGCGGTCGCGTAGCCGCCGTTGGTCTTTACGGAATACCAGGAAGCTTTTCCGTGATACACAACTCCGGTGTTCTGATATGCAGGCGTAGGTGCAGCCTGGGGTTTTGCATTGGTTTGCAGAGTTTCACAGCTGACGCTGAACAGGGCGGCGAGGGCCAGGGCAATCGATAAGAGAGGTTTCATGGGGAGAAATGAGAATCAATTTATAGAAAATCGATAAAAATGATAATTTAGACAATTTTTAGCAGAGAATATTCCACTGTCAAATCTTCTTCCCCCGCAAAGCTCGACTCATCTCCCAGTCCTTCGTTGCCTTTACCGACACACTGGAGTTCGATGTCCCAATGCCCCTCGGTTTCCTGATCACAGCTCTCCTGTTCCTATCGGAATCGTCCGAGGTAGTGGAAGACGACTTTAGCCCTGTAATCGCCGTCGTCTTTTTCACGATTGTAATCGGCATCCTGTTGTTGATGATCGGAGTCGGATTCGCCTTGGGCTTCTTGATTGCGGCATCCACCGCTGCGATGCTCGCCTTCGGAATCCTGACGTCCTCAACCGTGGTCGGCTTCTTGGCTAAGAAGCCGAGCGCCGGCGCAAAAGCCCTGATTCTTCAACTGGCAGCATTGGGTGGTGCGCTCGCGGGTTCCGGGCTTGCTTTTGGAATGGATTTGCTGCTTCAATTCGACGCCACCAATCCGGTCGTCTTGTCGGCTGGAGCAATTGCCGGACTTCTGGGAGGCATCATCCTCGCCCTGATCTTTAATCGACTATGGCCAAAGCTCCTCACGATTTGGCCCAACCTCACGACTCGTTGACGAGTCATCGCTCTTCTTCAACAATCGAACCATGCCTCGTCTTGCCGCTTTTCCAAAACCCTACATGCACGCTCTGTGCAAGGACGGCTCCATGGGGATTGCCGAATGGGTCGACATGGCTTCGCAGCTGGGCATCGACGGGCTGGAGTTCTACGCCGGTTTTCTCGAACTGAATGATGAGGCCAATTGGGAACCCATTCGGCTACGAGTCGAAGACGAGGGAATGTGCATTCCCATGATGTGTTGCTCTCCAGATTTCACCCATCCGGATGCGGCTTTTCGAGAAGCGCAGATTGAGCAGGAAAAACGCTGGATTGACCTTTCCAAGGCCCTTGGCGCCAACTACTGCCGGGTGTTGTCCGGTCAACGTCGCCCAGAGCTTGCAACTTCGGAAGGCGTAAAGCTGGCAGCGGAATGCATCCATCGTTGTGCGGAATATGCGGCGCCGCTCGGCATCACGCTGATTCTCGAAAACCACTATAAGGACGATTTCTGGAACTACCCGGAGTTTGCCCAGATGAGCGAGGAATTTTGCGCCCTTGTTGATGCAATCAATTCGCCCAATTTTGGAGTGAACTACGATCCCAGTAACACGATTCTTGCCGGCGAAGATCCTCTGGAGCTCCTTTACAAAGTTTCATCTCGAGTCGTGACCATGCACGCGAGTGACCGCTATTTGATGGAAGGCACGATCGAGGACTTGAAGCAGGAAGACGCTGGCCCCGAGGGCTATGCAAAGCGACTCAAGCACGGAGAAATCGGAAAAGGGCTGAACGATTACGACGCCATCTTTGCGGAATTGAAACGCGTTGGATTCAACGGGTGGATCAGTATCGAAGATGGCGTTGAAGGCTTCGACCAATTGAAACGAAGCGTGGACTTTCTGAAGCAGAAAATTGCTCAGCACTGGGCCTGAGCCGGTAGCGGTTTTCTAGACGGGTTCTTCAAGCCAACTCTCCGCGGTTTCCCGGCACCGAAAGATCCGGATATCGCGATCTCCATCGGAAAACTGGGCATACAACTTCAGCAACCCCAGCACATTTTTTTGATTTGCTACGAGGGCTTCACGTCGAACTCGAGAACTCCAGGAGAGTCGGCTCACCCGCTTCGCGATGGAGTCCATCTCGGTCATTGTGAACTCATTGGGCACGGCTTCGCTGCAGTCGACCAAAAAATCAATTTCACCCTCTCCTTCCGGCAACTGTTCGGCCACCCCCTCAAACAAACCGTCCACATTGCCCATGGCAAGCTTCCCCGCAATGGTTAGAAAAATGAGATTCCTGTCCTGATCAACCGATACTTCTACTGGCATAACTTGAAACGTGTTCCTATCCGGTGGGTGTAGACCGAAGTGCCGATTCTCGAATTCAATTTCCCGGCAACTTTTTCTCTCCGTTCTCTTTCTCCTGCAATTCTTAGAATCTTCTCAAAATTGTGTCAGAGCAATGCCGCTCATCTTTCTCGGGAAAGTCTAGCGTGTAATGTAAGCCGCGACTCTCTTTTCTTCGCATCGCACAGTCCACGATAAGGGAGGCAGTGTCCACTAAATTCCGCAACTCCAGCAACTCGGTGCAGATCTTGAAGTTCCAGTAAAACTCCTGAACCTCGCGATTCAAGTTACGCAATCGGGTAGACGCCCGTTGCAGGCGCTTACTCGTGCGCACGATACTCACATAGTCCCACATGAGACGTCGAATCTCGTCCCAGTTGTGGAAAATCACGACCAACTCATCCACATCTTCGGCCTCTCCAGATTCCCAGACAGGCAGGTCAAATGGCTGGGGCGCCTTCCCGTTCAGCGGCAGCTTCAGTATGATGTCCTCCACCGCCCGCTTCGCTACTACCGCACCTTCCAACAAAGAGTTGCTCGCGAGGCGATTCGCCCCGTGAAGCCCGGTGCAGGCAACTTCACCAACTGCATACAGACCGCGGATACTGGTGGCTCCATTGACGTCAGTTAGGATCCCTCCGCATTGATAATGAGCCGCTGGAACGACCGGAATGGGTTCCTTCGCCGCATCGATATCGACGCTCAAACAGGTCTCGTAAATATTGGGAAACCGTTTGGTGATGAAGTCCTTCGGTTTGTGACTGATGTCCAGATAGACAAAAGGCCCTCCCGTTCTCTTGATCTCGGTATCGATCGCCCGCGCCACAATATCGCGAGGAGCCAGGTTCTCGCGCTTGTCATATTTTTGCATGAAACTGTTTCCATGCTTGTCGGTTAGCCGTCCTCCCTCCCCTCGCACGGCTTCGGAAATCAAAAACGATTTCAGCTTAGGATTGTAAAGAGATGTCGGATGAAACTGGGTAAACTCCATGTTGGCCACTTCCGCACCCGCTCTCCATGCCATCGCCACTCCGTCCCCCGTGGCGATCTTCGGGTTGGTGGTATAGAGATATACCCGACCGCTTCCCCCCGTGCAGATAATGATTCGGTTCGAACGCAGCGTCAGCACCTCGCTGTCTTCTTCATCAAAGACATACACCCCAACACATCGATCTTCCGATGCATAGCCCATCTTGCTCGTCGTGATCAGGTCAATGGCAAAATGATGCTCAAACAGCGCGATATTCTCCGACTCGCGAACCCGCTGAACCAGCTTGGTTTCGATCTCCTTTCCGGTCGTGTCCGCGGAGTGAAGAATCCTTCGTTTGGAATGCCCACCTTCGCGCCCCAGGTCATACTCATCATCACCATCTTCATTGGTTCGCCGGTCAAACTTCACCCCCGCCTCGATCAAGTCCTCAATCGCATCCGGCGCCTCTTTCACGATCTGCCGCACCACGTTCTCGCGACACAGCCCAGCCCCGGCATCAAGAGTATCGACAACGTGCTTTTCAAACGAATCTTCCGGGCTCCACACACAGGAAATCCCCCCCTGAGCCCATGACGTATTGGCATCCTCAGCGTTCCGCTTCGTCACAATGCACACGCTCCCATGCTTCGAAGCATTCAACGCAAAGGTCAGTCCAGCAATGCCACTACCAATGACTATGAAGTCGTAGGATTCCATGTGCCAGCAAGTTTGGCATCGGGAAGCCTTCTGTGCAAGTTGACCGAACGATCTTGCATCGGAACCCTCTTTCGAGCGATAATCACCTTAGCATCATGAGCTCCGAGCCCTCTACACCTCCAGAAGATCCGCCGCGGCGCTACGCAAAGACCAACCTGATCATCGCCTTCGTCGCTCCTTTCGTGATCGCCGTCGTTGCCGGCATCATTATTTACCTTGTCGGCCAGAGTGACCCTTACATTGGAATCGCGGCAATCATCCTTCCCATCCTTGGTCTCGTTCCACTTCTCGGTGGTTTCATCACCTCACTGCGTTGGAAAACCAAACCGCCTGTCTCGTTTTTCTTCACCGGTTTCGGCCTATCGCTCGCCTTC
Organism: Verrucomicrobiota bacterium; assembly: GCA_038749915.1. Taxonomy (GTDB): domain Bacteria; phylum Verrucomicrobiota; class Verrucomicrobiia; order Verrucomicrobiales; family DEV007; genus JBCDHN01. The sequence goes on from JBCDHN010000251.1 coordinate 5,105, forward strand.
GGCTGTGTCTGGTCGGCGTGCGTTTACGGGTTCTGCACGCAGTAGGTTCAGTGTTCTGATCGCTGACCGAAGTTACCCCGCCGCCGTTTCAAACAAGAAGCTCAGATCATCCCGTGTTAACGACTTCGCAAAGCCTTCTTCGCCGAGAACGCCGGTCGCCGTTGCCTCTTTCTGCTTCTGAAGCACGCGGATCTTTTCCTCGACGCTGTCGCGCATGAGCCCACCGTCCGCGCCGCGGGGCGGGTCGGCGGGGTCGATCGTCGAGACGCGGAACATCTCACCGGCGCCCTCGCAGTCGCTTGCCGTGATGATCGGCGTGTTGACGTAGAGGAACCCGTCCTCTTGAA
>JBCDHN010000252.1:0-5427 GCA_038749915.1 Verrucomicrobiota bacterium
CTTGCCGATATCGAGAACGCGGTGGAGGTCCTCGAAGAGGAAAAGCTCATCGATGAGGAAGACCTCACCCGCATCAAGGAAGCGCTCCAAAGTCTCCAGCAGCTTCCCGCCGACGAGTGGTATTCGCACAACAATCTCGAGGCACTCGACACAATGCGCGCAGCCATGGCGTCGAACGCCCAGAAGCTTCAGGCCGACATGTCGCAAGCGGCAGGTGCGATGGCCGCCTTTGAAAAACTGAAGGACCAGCTCCCGCCCTCGGTGAAGGAACGGCTTGAGCGCGAGTTCGGTGAAGCCCTTGAAGGACTCAATGCCGGTGGCATGCGCGCGAACCAGCAACTGCGCGATGCGCTTTCAAAAATCGATCCCTCCAAGCTCGGGCAAGTCAACGGTGACCGCCTGAGGCAGCTCCGGGAATCGCTGGAAAAGAACCGCCGGAGCTTGCAGGACATGCTTGGCGAAAGCGGGGAAAACGGACTGACCCAGGACGAACAGGCGCTCCGTGACCTTCTTGCCGGCGAGGGGACTTGCCCAAGCTGCGGTGGTCAAGGCTGTTCTCCCGGAGACCGTCCTGGCGCGGGAGGAATCAGTCGAGGCCCCGGCCATGCGCCGACCCGGCTTGGGGAGGACAGCGATCTGGGAACGAGGAATCTTGAAGGCCTCGAAAGCAATGATCTCACGCGTTCGACCTTGGGAGCGTCCGTTTCCGAGAACATCGTCGAACACGATATCGACAAGTCGAAGCTCGGTCCTCGCGCTGGCGGTGCGACCGAGAATCTCGGCTCCGGCGGCGAAGCCGTGTGGACCGACCAGTTGTTGCCGGAGGAGCGGAATGTGCTGGAACGGTATTTCGAGTAGCGGGTCGTTTCGCCGCTGGTGGGATCTTATCTCCGCGAACGGTGGCTAACTGGTGAGGACAGGCAGTATTTTTGTCCTGACGAGACTGTAGAAATCGATCTCAAAGTCGTAGTCGCTGGCGGCAATCACAACGATAGCGTCCAACCCTGGAAACAAGATCAAGAACTGGCCGCCGTGTCCCATGGCCAAGTGAGATTGGATGGACCGACTCTCGAACTCATATCTCTCCCCGTACCAAAGGTATCCGTAGTCGATACCGAGCAAGCTGCCATGTCGTTGAAAGGATTGCTCCAACCAGTTTTCGGACACGATGCGCTTGCCTTCCCAAACTCCCCGATTTTCAATCATCTTTCCAATCTTAGCGACATCGCGCGGCCTCATCTCGATGCCGTAACCGGTCGCTGCATTTCCCTGCTGGTTTTTTTGCCATGCCACCTTTGAGATTCCCAGCGGGCCAAACAGCACATTGTCGGCAAATTCTTCGATGGTTTTCCCCGTGGCTTTCTCCAAGGGAAGGCGCAGGAGTTGGGTTGAGGCAGTGCAGTAGATCGATACTTCTCCAGGGTTTCTATCTGATGGAATATCCAAGGCGGCTTGGATCGGATCTTCTTCTTCCAGCCAGCTATTGAACCGCCGCATTCCCGGATCATTGTAGTCGTCGCAGGCGAGTCCGTGCTGCATGGTCAAGAGGTGTCGGAACGTGAGCGTGCGTTTTTCGCCTTTCCATTGATCAGAATACTTGGTTTTCGCATAGAATGGGAGGATTGGCGCGTCCACATCCGTGATCTCTCCGCGATGAATGGCGGCGCCAACGAGGAGAGACGTGATGCTTTTGGTTACAGAGGCGAAATCGTGAAGCCTTTCCTCGTCGTAGCCATTGAAATACTCTTCAAAGAGTGTTTCCCCGTTCTTCAACAACAGCACGGCGTCAATCTTGGCGTAAGCCTTCGATTTGAGAGATGCAGAAAGGCCGACTCGTTTGTCTTGCGCGGCAGATTTGATCTTCTCCTCACAAGCAGCTTCCTCGACAGAGCTGACGAGCAGGCAACTGCCGGCGAAAGTGAATGCGCAAACCAGTTGCCGCTGCTTCAAGTTCATGGACAATCATGTCATGATGTATGGGGAATCTCTCGAAAAAAGCGTGGTGCTCCCCTTCGGAGGTCATCGAGCTGGTCAATGGTAACTGCAGCCCACGGGGATGGGTGGCATTCATCTCGCCCCCTGTTGCATCGTTGCATGCACCCGGGGGAAGATATTGCGGCGACGGCTTCGCGGGCTCTAGCCGCCGCCCTTCGGTTCAGGTTCTGCTTTCCGCCGGAACTCAAGAGTAAACGCCTCAAGCTCCTTTCGCGCTGGAGTACGGGTGTCTATATAAAAGACGGCAATCGTGAGCTTGTCAGGATCCCTGAGATCCAGTTCGTGCGCGAACTCCTTTTCCAACCCGAGCTGTTTCATGTAGGGATCGTCATCCTTGCCGTAGAGTCTTACCACTTTCGAACCCTCATCCGGTACACCCCTTGACTCAACGTAGTAGGTTCCGTCGATGTCCATGGCAAGAAGCGTAAAGTGGCCGTGGCGCCGGTCGAACCCGATGATGAACCCGCCCTTGAACCGACCGGCCTGCCCGCGCGCGTCGTAGCTGATCCACAGGAATCGGTCCTCCATCGTCATAAAGCTGCTGGCGTTGCCCTTTGATTCCTTCTTCGTTCCAGTCTTCACCGTCAGCGCCCACTTTCCCTTGAACTCTTTCAGCAACGCATGCTCCGGACCCGGTTTCGTAAGTTCGAGCAGCTTGGCCATCTCTTCCCCGGAAGGTTGCCTGGGAATCTGCTGGGAGTATGCCGCACTCAGGCCAAGAGCGACCAGGAGAAGGACCCGGGAATACGTGATCATTATGACGTCGAACATGGGGCAGGACGCCGCGGCAAGGCAAGCCTAACGGAAGGTTCCAAACGGTTCCCGGCTCCTCACGCCTCTGCGTTGAGCGCCTTCGTGAAGAAGAATTTGTCGTGGCCGTGCGAATCCCAGTCCTCAAGTCGTCCCGATTCGAGGTAGCCAAGACCGCGATAAAAAGCGGGAGCCTGATGAGACATCGTGTCCACGTAGGCGAAATCGCACCCGCATTCGATGCCGCGTTGTTCCGCGGCCTTCATCAACTGCGTCCCGATCCCCCGACCACGTGCATCGGGGTGGACTGCCATGATCTCGATTTTCAGCCAGCGGTACAGGGTCAATCCCTGGAGCCCGCCGATGACTTGTCCAGCGTCGTCCCTCGAAACGAGAAAGAACGGCTGCTCCGCGCCATCTTCGAGCGAGGCCATAAAGGGCCCGTTTTCGGCATGATTGAAATCGCGAAGCCAGGACAAGACCAGCGTCTGCTCCTCTTCCGATGAACTCCCGTCAATCACGGTTCCATGAGAAACCTGTCTACAACTCCAATGACGACGATACTGCGAGCCCGGGGATGTTCAACTCGTTGCCTTCCTTGGTCTCCACGACCACGCGGAGGACGCGTTCGCGGGGGATAATCGTCGTGTAATCGTTGCGGTTTTTAAGGACGATGCGGATCCATTCGTCATAAACATCGACCCACACGTCTTCATTCAGGGTCGTCGACGTTCCTTGGACGCCTTGGCTAAAGCGTGTGATCACCTTTGTCCCGCCGGACTCGTTCTCGTAGAAAACGTAGGCAACACGGCCGGAGAAGAGGCTCTTCTCCTTCGAGCAGGAGCAAAGGGCGAGGGCCGTTAAGAGTGGAAGGAGAATCTTCTTCATGAGTCTTCGGGTTCTGGGTTGAAGGTGCCGCATTGACGGGGCGGTCGTCAAGCATCAGTCCAGCGACTTCCCGGGCATTGCGCCCGCCGCGGTGGTCGGTCAGCGCGATGCTTGCCTTATTCAGACTCAAGCACCTATTCACCTTCCAAGCCGAAATCGATATAGGGAGCCTTTTCTGCCAGCAACCGTAAGGGATAAGCCGGAATTCGTTCCCTCTAGACGCCCAAAACGCCATCGTGAATCAGGCGTTGTATCGGAACTGAATTCGTTGCACCCCTCCGGCCGGAAGAAGACGGCACCTTTGCTGAAATCCCGGTTGTCCCCACCCGAATGGATCAGCTCCACCTCCAGGGGGTGGTCTGGATACCGTGCGTTTTCTCCTTTCCGGTAAACACGCCAGATGGCAAGACCCTCTTCAGGATACTTGGATTCAAATGGCAGGCCGTTGGACACCGCATTGATGAAAAAAAATTCTTCTGGATTGTCCGGGTCATAGTAAATATAGGCTTTTCGAAACTCCGTCGCATCAATTGAGAATTCGCCCTCTTGTCCGAAGAGATTTTCAACGTCCAGCCAACCTGACACATAGAGACTGTAAGGATCCGGGGCGTTGGACCGATGCCCGCACATCAGGCTGATTACGCCGGTAGCCTCGCCCAGATTTGATCGGACGGCATATTGATCCGGCCAGTTCAGGATCAAGTGGGCTCCTTCATGAAAGAGGTGCCTCTTCGTGTGTCCTCCACAGAAGCGATCCACGCGACCCCCTCCCGTCAGACGGTACACCTTTCCCAGCCCCCATCGCAACGTCGTGCCGGAGACCCCCAAGCCCCTCGGATCTTCATCATGGTGGTGTTGCACCAGAAGAAGGGGCCAAACCATTTCCTTGGTGTGCGGAGGATCTGAGAAATAGGGTCCAAAATCAAATCCGCTCGCCTCCAGTTTCTCCAGAGCTTCGACCAGCAGTTCATGGCGTCCCGTGCTTACCATTTTTCCCTTCTTGGCCCCTTCCTTCCTGCTTTTCCAGTAGTGGCGGTAGGGATTCTCGGCGCGAATAATCGACGTCGTGTCAAAGGTGACCTTAAACTTGCCATCACTGATAAGGTTGAAGTATGACGGCACCGTCTCCGCGATACCTGACTTATGGATGCTTTCCTCTTTCAGCAACCTGTCATATTTCTTCTTGAAGTCATCGTTGGCGGGCGCGTCGGGAAAATCCACTAGAATTGCCAATCCCTTGATTTCTCCGCTGTAGAGTTCTGGGGGCGCGATGGGAGGTAGGGCGTCCCTTTCAACAGTCGCGAGACTCGATAATGTTTTTACCTGTCCAAAGACGCAGGTCGCCAAACATAGGTTGGCGGTGCATATCAGTAAACAAAGACGGTTAGCGATTTTTCCGCTTGAGGTGTTCCTGGCTCGAGAGTCAAGCATTAGGCAAGGCTGCCAGGTGCCGCGCGTATGATGCGGTACAACGTTTGGACATCTGGAAAATCATTTGGATTTAGGACAGGTCAGTCACTACGTCTTCGTGCGCCTGTTCTCAAGTTCGGGCTGCTCAGCGGCATCCATGACGTAATCGATGACCTCTAGAATTCGTTGCTCACGGGTCTCTACGCGCTTTGCTGATGAAACCCGATGAGCAAGCCCCCTTCTCTTGCCGATCGTCAAGCGCTCCCACGCATCAAGCAAATCCACCCTCCTGGTCAACTCTGCGAAAAGATCCTCGGGAATCTCAATTTCATTCTGATCTGCTATCTCAAAATCGACGGTCACTTCATCTCCAAGGGAGACTTC
>JBCDHN010000253.1:0-5367 GCA_038749915.1 Verrucomicrobiota bacterium
CACCGACGGCTCGGCCCTCGGAAATCCCGGCCCCGGAGGTTACGGAGCGGTGCTGATTTATGGAAAGCATCGCAAGGAGCTCAGCGCAGGGTTTCGGCACACGACCAACAATCGAATGGAGATCATGGCGGCGATCGCCGCACTGAAAGCCCTGACCGAACCCTGTGCGCCGGTGATCCATTCCGACTCGCAATACGTCGTCAATGCGATGAGCAAAGGCTGGGTTCAGGGTTGGAAAAAACGCGGTTGGAAGCGAAAGGATGGACCGCTCAAAAATGCAGATCTCTGGGAGGAGCTTTACGGGCTTTCCTCAAGCCATGAGGTTTCTTGGAAATGGGTCAAGGGACATGCGGGCAATCCTCTCAACGAGCGGTGCGACCAACTTGCCGTAGGTGCTGCGAAATCCAAAAAACTGGTCGAGGATGCAGGATTTTCCGATTCCGGTGAAGCCTGATTTCGGGTCGGCAGCACCTTTTTGCTTGAGTGTCTTCCCTGGCCACCTCAGCTTGGAAGGATGAGAAGGCTGAAATTGCTCGTGGGCGTTTGCATTGTGCTGGGTTTGAACCTTGGAGCGGTAGGCATGGCGGAGGAAAAGCCAACTGGGCTTGGCAGTTTGTTTGACCGGCTGACTGGGACGGAAAAGGAATCAAAAACCGAGGAAGGAAACGGTGGTAGCGTTTTCGGTGATTTGTTGAACCGGGCCAAAACGCTGAGCGAAGAAACCTACGAGCGCAGCAAACAAGGACTGACCGATCTGATGGATTCCAGTTCGGAGGCAAATGCCAAAATGGAAGGCATGCTGTCTTTTCTGGATGAGAAGCTGGCCGGGCGAGAGCCTTCTTTTTCGGAAGCTGAAATTCAAGCCCACGCCGAAAAGCTGGTTCCGCTCGTTGAAGAACTGAACCAACGCCAATTCAATTCTCCTCCCAAGGTGAAGTCGGTGGGAAACTTTCAGATGATCCAGATCATGGCCCGGGATTTGGCGCCTCAATTTGAACGGCAGCTCCCGGAAACTCCTCAGCCGCTAATCTACCTTCGCGCCTATCTCAGTGCGGGACTGATTGCGCCCTCCCTGCTCGGTAAGTACGGGGTTGAAGATCACACGGTCTATCTGCTTCCTCAAAACGTCAGCGCAGTGATGGAGATGGCAGAAATTGATCCTGAATTGGAAGAGCAAATCCTGCAAATTGTCATTGGCCACGAGCTGACACACGGCCTTCAGGATCAGGAAATCGGTCTCAGCAGAACCCTCGAAAGCGTTGGGTCACCTGATGGCATGCAGGCGTTCAACTCCACCATCGAAGGCCACGCTGTCTTGATGCAGAACGCGCTCGCTGAACGGCTGGGCTATCAGGAAGCAGCGACCGCAGCTTCGACTTTGTTGATGGCACCAGAGATGGAGAACGATGAATGGCTGTATGATCGAGTGGCCATGGCAAGTGCGGTTCAGTGGGAACAAACCTATCTGGGTGGCGAACGTTTCATGGAACATCACCTCGAGGAAGGCGGAATGGAAAAAGTCTGGGAGATTCTGGCAACGCCTCCTGATCGAACCTCGATGATCATCCGTCCGGAAACCTATACCACCAAGCCGGCCCCCCTGCCGGACTTGCAACATCGATTCGCCTTCGCGCCAGCCGCCGCGGGATTGGACTCCTGGAACTACATCGCTTCGCCGATGGGAGACTTCGATGTCCTGAGCCATCTGGCGACGGTTCCGAGAGCCCAACGGGAAGCCATCATGGTAGGACTACGGGAGGACGTTGTCGTCCGTCTCAATCACCCCTCTTCTCTCAGCAGCAGCATCAGCCTTGTCCTGTTTGAGTTCGCTTCGGAGGTCGGAGCGAAACAAATGGTGGAGGCCATGGAGGAGCTGAACCGGCAAGATCTGGCGGGATTGGAAGCAGGACTTCTGGTGGATCTCAAGTCTCAATCCAATCGCGACTACGCTGCAGATTCAGGCATTGCCGGCTCCGCTCTCCGTTACCAAACGGAATCCCTCCTCTTGGGTGAAACCACCACGACCGTGATTCAGTGTCAGGATGGTAGAGTCGCCGCGCAACTCGTCTATGAAGGCGTCGATCTCACCAAAACGCAGATTGACCAACTCATCGGTCAATGCGTCTCAGAACTCGCCGGGGAGTAGCCCTGTTGATCGATCAATCCAACGTGTGGACGAACAGCCCGGATCTTAACTTGGGCTCAAACCAGGTGCTTTTCGGAGGCATGATCTGGCCGGCATCTGCGATTGCCATCAGTTGATCACAGGTCACGGGATACATCGAAAATGCAACTGCAGCATCGCCGGAAGCCACTTTCGCCTCCAGTTCTTCCGTCCCTCGAATGCCACCAATGAATGAAATTCCCTTTGCCGTTCGGGGATCTTCAATCCCGAGAACAGGGGCCAGTAGACGCTCCTGAAGTACACTCACATCCAGAGCACTCACCGGATCGGCATTGGGATCTGGATCCCAACTCAACGTGAACCACTTGCCACCCACGTGCATGCAAACCTGTCCCGGGCTCCCCGGAATTTTCTCATCAGCTTCTGAAACCTGGAACGTTTCGCGGACTTTCGTCAGGAAATCATCTTCACTCAGCCCATTAAGGGTGGCTACCGCCCGGTTGTAAGCCAGAATCTTGAGCTGGTCCGCCGGAAAGAGAACGGTCAAAAACCAATTGTAGTTCTCAGTTCCATCATGGTCGGGATTCGCAGCTCTCCGCTCGGCACCGACGCGATACGCGCTCGCGCTGCGGTGATGACCATCAGCGACGTATCCGAGCTCAACCTCTCCAAAAAGCCGGACAAACTCCTCGTGCTTTTCTACTCTCCAGACCGTGTGTTCGACGCCGTCTGGCGCGATAAAATCGTAAACCGGCTTCTCCGTTTCCACGATGTGGTTCACCATCGCATCAATCTCGATATTCTCGCGATAGGTCAGAAAAACGGGCCCCGGATTGGCGCTGAGCTCGCTGACGACCCGCGTGCGATCATCTTCTTTGTCCGGGCGGGTCTTTTCATGTTTTCGGATGATGTCGCGCTCATACTCTTCAATGTGGCAGGTCAGCGCGAGTCCAATCTGGGAATGATCGCCCATCGTTTGCCGATAGACATAAACACAAGGCGCGGTTTCTCGAACGAGAGTGCCGTTTGCCTGCAGCTTTTTGAAATTCTCGACCGCCTTCGCATAGACCTCGTCGCTATACATATCGGTTCCGGCTGGAAGATCGATTTCAGGCCGAATTACATGGAGAAAGCTGTCGGGATTTCCCTCCGCCAGCTGAGCCGCTTCAGCGGTATTGACTACGTCGTAAGGGACAGAGGCTACTTTGGCAACTTTGTCGGGATGGGGAACCAGCCCCTGGAAGGCACGAACTCGCATGGCGTGGACTCATAGAGTGCCCAAGACAATTGGCCAGCAAAATTCTCGTCATGGAATTCCGGCTGGAATGCGAACTTCCGGAAAGGATGCCTACGAAGTCTCCGATGTGGCGGGACTGCCCACAATGCGCCAGCGCTGCCACTTTTCACGCACCTGACGGGAGGAAATGCTCACCCACTGCTGGGTCATCGCTATCCCAGCCATGCCGCCTTTCAACATCCATTTTCCGATGCGCGGCCCCCAATTTTCAATGACCGGAAGGTTCAACAAGAGCCACACAGCCGCGATCGGAACGGAAAAAACCAGATTCCATCCCTGATGGAGACAGAAAACCAAGGGGAGGAGAATGCCGTAAACAACGGCGAAGGAGAGTTGGAACCATGGTAGCTGATCTTCAATTTTGTGGGTTGTGCGCATTTTTGTTTCGAGGTGCGCTCAGATCAGCAGAAGGCATGCCATCGGGCAAGAAACAAGTTCGCCCGGCCCAATTTTTTTGTGGAATGTATGCCTGACATCCATCTTTTCTAAAATTACTACGGAAAACTTAAATGTCAACTATTTCGAATTCTACCTGAGATAAACGGTCTTCCGTTTCACCAAATCCGCCCTCTTCTGTATTCCGCCGGCCCAGACGACTCGCCCATTTCCTGAATCATCCAGCCTTTGGTTTGGTTTCGCAGGAACCTTGATTCCCCCTCGTATTTGAACAAGGTTAGGGTTTTCGAACGTCTATCGATTACCATGCTGAACCACCACTGGGCTGTGCGAGCCAAACCGGACCAAGAGAGGGTTCGCCAACTAGCAGGAGACTATGGATTGCGACCACTTGTCGTCGAACTCTTGCTGCAACGCGGTTTTGACGATCCTGACGAAATCAAAAAATTTCTTCACCCACAGCTCAAGGACTTGAGTGATCCGTTTCTGATGCCGCAGATGCGCGAAGCCATCGACCGTATTTTTCAAGCAATTGATCAGGAAGAGACGGTGGTGATCTACGGAGACTACGACGTGGACGGGGTCACTTCCGTGACTCTACTCCGTGGCTTCTTTCAAGCCTACGGCCTTGAAGCCAATACCTTTCTTCCTCACCGGATGGATGAGGGCTATGGCCTCAATGATCATGGAGTTGAACGGTGTCTCAAGGAATTTTCGCCTGACCTCATCATCGCGGTCGACTGTGGAACGTCGTCCGTCGCACAGGTCGCATTTCTGAAGGAACAGGGCATCGACGTTATCATTTGCGATCACCACGAATGCAATACGCCGGAAAACCTACCTCCCGCCGTCGCTCTGGTGAATGCAAAACTCGGGAACGACTATCACTATCTGTGTACAGCAGGCGTCATGTTTAAAGTCGGCCACGCGATGCTGAAAACGCGCAAGAATGCAAATCTCAATCTCAGAGACTGGCTCGATGTGATTGCGCTGGGAACCGTGGCCGATCTCGTGCCGCTCGTGGATGAGAACCGCACCTTGGTTCGCAAGGGCCTGCAACAAATGGAGCGAACAATCCACCCCGGCTTGAACGCTCTGAAACACGTGGCTGGAGTTTCCGGAAAACCTGTGGCCTATGACATTGGATTCAAATTGGGACCGCGCCTGAATGCCGCCGGACGTCTCGATACCGCGCAGGCGTCCCTCGAGCTGCTCATGACGGATGACCACGAGAATGCTCGGGAATTGGCCCTGTTTCTCGACGAGCAAAATCGCGAGCGCCAGGATTTGGAAGCCAGAATCCGGGATGAAGCACTCGGGATGCTCGAAGACTTTGACGAGGAAAACGAATTCGGAATCGCCCTGGGACATGAGACCTGGCATCCGGGGGTCGTTGGCATCGTCGCCTCCCGCATCACCAAGCAGTTTCACCGGCCCAGCTTCATCATCGCTTTTGATGAGGACGGAATCGGCAAGGGGAGCGGACGAAGCATCGAAGGATTTTCGCTGGTTGCCGCTCTCAACTCCTGCCGCGATCTCTTGCTGGCGG
>JBCDHN010000254.1:0-5363 GCA_038749915.1 Verrucomicrobiota bacterium
ACGGCGAGATGAGGCAGGTAGAGAAGGAACGGTTGGTCCCGGTGGCGCTCGATGAAATCGACTCCGTGCTGGGTGATCAAATCAGTGGTGTAGCCGTCTTCCGCAGAGAGTTGCTCATCGTGCCACCAGTCCTCGTTTCCTGAACGATCGACCTGCGTGTGAAAGTCGCCATCGCCGGAGAGCAGACCGCGGAACTCGTCGAACCCCTGGTTGACGGGGAACCAGGGAGCTTCGTAGCCGAGGTGCCATTTACCAAAGCACGCGGTGGCGTAACCCCGATCGCGGAGAACTTCGGCAATCGTGACTGCCTCCAGCGGAAGTCCCTTGTCGCGATTCTTCCCGCTGAGCGCAGCTTCGAAGCGTCTTCCGAACCGATTCTGATAGAGTCCGGTGAGCAGGGCCGCGCGGGTTGGGGTGCACATGGGGCCGTTGCTGTGGAAATCGGTGAACCGCATGCCCTCGTCCGCGAGCCGGTCAAGGTTCGGGGTTCGGCTGAACTTCGATCCGTAGCAGCCAAGGTCGCCATAGCCCAAATCGTCCGCGAGAATGATGACGAAATTGGGCTGAGGCTGGGCTGCAAGAATCTGCGTCAGGGCGGTGGCGACCAACAACCACCATCGACAACACCTTCTGCTCGGTTTGGGGTGCAGCTTCATAGTTTCTTTGGATCGACAACAACGTGTTTCACCCCCTCACGATTGTAGGTATACACGATGTTCAGCAGCCCGTCTTTGGTCTGGATGATGGCCGGGTAACTGTATTCTCCAAAATGGCGACGACGATCCGGATCTTCAGGCAGCGGGCCGGTCTCATGCTCGAAGGTCAGAACCGGTTTCCACGTTTCGCCATCGTCGGAGACTGCCAGATTGAGAATGCGTCGGGGTTTCAGCACGTGCCCATCTTCCTGCCTCACCGGACCTTCCGAATGATTGTAAATGACAGCTTGGCGTCCGTCCAAAAGCGTGACAGCGTCCGTTCCCGAATTGGGATTGGGCAAATCGGTCTTGGTAAGAGGGCTCCAGGTTTTTCCATGATCATGCGACCAACTTTGCACGATGGATTTTTCACGGCTCCGGCAGAGAATTTGCATGCGTCCCTCCGGGTAGGTGAGGATGCTTGGCTGAATGGCATGGAACTGGTCACCGGTTTGAATCGGTCCAATGACTTCCCAGCTTTTTCCCAGATCCCGGGTTAACTCGAAGTGCACCCGCCAGAGCATGGAACCGTCTTCGTGCTCAATCTCGGTGCTGGACGGGCAGAGGATCGTTCCGTCTTCGAGCTGGATCGGTTTGTTCTTCACCGGGCCAAGGAGATGACCAATGGTGTAGGCGTGGCCGAGTTTGGTTGGCCAGGACCAGGTTTTGCCGCCATCGTCGGAAGTCGTGAGCATGCCCCACCACTCGCGTGGATGGGGGCCGACCTTGAAGAAGAGCATCAGAGGCCCTTTGCGTGGTTGAAACAGAACCGGGTTCCAGCAGGGATATCGGAGATTCGAAGACTGAACTCCATTGACGACTTCGACCGGGTCAGTCCATTCGCCGTTCTCAAGGCGGGAAACCAGGATTCCAACGTCAGGATCGCGTTCCCTCGTCCCAGCAAACCATGCCGCGACCAACCCGGTCGAAGTCTCGACGATGGTTGCAGCGTGGCATTCCTTGGTGGGTTTGTTCGCGAGGTCGAAGATCTGGTGAGAGGAGATAAGGGCACCCTCGCCAGGAATGGCGATCGGTGGGAGGTCCATAGACTTCGCGATTGTGGCAAAGGAAATGAAACAGATCAGGGAGAGGCCAAGGGTGGCGTTCATGGTCATAGGGGTTTGATTGAGTCTTACTGAGTGCTGCGATCGCCGCGATCGGCAAGGTAAAACTCATTCGCATCTCGGACCTTTTCAGAATTTCAGCGCGAATGGAGCGGTGGAGAATCGACGCAGGATCAGGTTGTGCAGGTTTTTGCGAAGGCTGATCATTGGAAGGCTGCCCTGTTCGCCTTAACGGAACCACGAGATCTTCCTGTTTCAGTTCCGAGTGGCAACGATGAAGTTGTAACCATGGTCATACTCGGTTAGTTCTCGAACTTCAGAATTGGTCCGATCACAGCGCCCAGATTCAAGGTCAACGCGCAAGTGACCCAAGCACGCTTCGGTTGTGGCGGAGTCCAATTGGCGAAAGGCGGAGGTTCCGTCCCGAAAGTCCGGGTCGAGGTAGCGTTCCGGAGTTCGCCAGGCGGCACCGGCAAACGAGTCTTTCAGATCGTGGGGCAACGGAAAGGGATGCTCTTCGATTGTATAGTCAGAACCGAAGCAGGCGGCGATGTGTTCTGTCGTTGGAAACGCTTTTCGAATTTGGGTGCGAAACGCGGGAAAGTAATGGAACAGCCAAGGATCATCGATTGCCGAGGGGTCGTAAGTGAAGATGAGAACCCGTCCACCTTGAGTCACCCGCTGAGCCTCCTCCAGGGCACGCTGAACATCAGAGAAGTGATGGATCGATAGGATGAGAATGGCTGCGTCGAACGAAGCGTTCTCGAACGGCAGGTTCTCTGCTGAAGTGGTTAGCCACGTGACGCGGGGGTGGACTGGCGCCTGATCGGACATAACCGTGGATGGCTCCAACGCGGTAACATTGAACCCACGTTCGGCAAGAGCGAGCGAGTAGTTTCCGGTCCCCGCGCCAATATCGAGAATGCGAGTTCCGGATGAGAGTTCCAGTAACTCGATGATGCGATCTACGATGCGCTGGTCAGCTTGGCGAGTCTTGCCATAGGTATCACCGATGGTATCGTAGAGAGTTGGCATAGACTGGACGAAGCGGTGGGAGGTCACCATCAATAGCGACTCACCAACAGATCCCGCTGCCAGTGTAGCTCTTTCGGCATGCGGTCCCAGAGTTTGAGGAAGAGTTCGTCGTGGCCGAGGGTTTGGGCGAGGAGCTTTTCGCTGTCGATCGCCATGAGCTCCTGCCATTGTTCGTAAGAAAAGTCGAGTCCTTCCCAATTCAGGTCTTCGTAGTGGGGCATCCAGCCAACCGGCGTTTCGCGGGCATGACCAGCGCCAACCACACGATCGACAATCCAAGCGAGGACGCGCATGTTTTCCCCAAACCCGGGCCAGAGGAAGTTGCCCTTTTCGTCTTTGCGGAACCAGTTGACGTGGAACATGCGGGGCGGTTGGGAGATGGTTTTGCCCATCTTCAACCAATGCCGGAAGTAGTCGCCCATGTGGTAACCACAGAAGGGAAGCATGGCGAAGGGATCGCGGCGCATCGCTCCGACTTGACCTTCGGCGGCGGCGGTTTGCTCGGAGCCGACCGTGGCTCCGAGGTAGACGCCGTGTTGCCAGTTGAAGCTTTGAAAGACGAGCGGGATGGTCGTCATGCGGCGTCCGCCGAAGATCATCGCGCCGACTTCAACCCCGGCAGGATCTTCCCAGGCTTCGTCGATGATGGGGCAGTTTTGGGCCGGCGCGGTGAAGCGGGCGTTGGGATGACTCGAAGGAATGGGCTTGCCGCTGTCGTCAGTCGTTCCCGGTGTCCAATCGTTGCCTTTCCAATCGATGAGGTGCTCCGGCGTATTGGAAGTCATGCCTTCCCACCAAATGTCGCCGTCATCGGTCAGGGCGACGTTCGTAAAAATGGTGTCCCGGGAGCAACAGGCCATCGCGACTGGATTGGTATCGGCGCTGGTGCCAGGGGCGACGCCGAAGAATCCGGCTTCCGGATTGATGGCGCGCAGCTTCTTGGCATCCTTGTCAGGCTTGATCCAGGCGATATCGTCTCCGACGCAACTGACCTCCCAACCTTGATCGGAAAAAGCTTTGGGAGGAACCATCATCGCGAAGTTGGTCTTCCCGCAGGCACTGGGGAAGGCGGCGGTGACGTAGGTCTTCTGTCCCTGCGGATCCTTCACGCCCAGGATGAGCATGTGTTCGGCCATCCAGCTTTCGTCGCGGGCGATGGTGCTGGCGATGCGAAGCGCGAAGCACTTTTTCCCAAGTAACGCGTTACCGCCATAGCCGGAGCCAAAACTGAGGATCGTCTTCTCTTCCGGAAAATGGGCGATGTAAGTGTTCTCCGGGTTGCAGGGCCAGGCAACATCGTCTTCCGGCTTCTCAATCGGGCAACCGACGGAATGGACGCAGCGAACATAGTCGCGACGATCGCCGAGGACATCCCAGATTTTTGGCGTAACCCGCGTCATGAGACGCATGTTGACGACAACGTAGGGGGAGTCGGAAAGTTCGATCCCGATCTTTGAAATCGGGGAACCGACCGGACCCATGCTGAAGGGAATGACATAGAGCGTGCGCCCCTTCATCGCGCCTTTGGAAAGCGAGTTAATCTTCTCCTTCATTTCCTCCGGCGGCATCCAGTTGTTGGTCGGTCCCGCGTCGTCTTCGGACACAGAGCAGATAAAGGTGCGACTTTCGACCCGGGCCACGTCGCGAGGATCGGAGCGAAAGAGAAAGCTGTTCGGGCGTTTTTCTTCGTCGAGGCGAATGCAATCCTTGCGCTCGACCATCATATCGAAAAGCGCGGCTGCTTCTTCGTCGGAACCATCGACCCAGTGAACGCGATCCGGGCCAAGAAGGCGGGCGATCCGGTCGACCCAGCGGATGACGTCTTTGTTGGTCGTAGGTGGCTCGTTGCGAAGGGGATAAGAGCAGGAAGGGGCGACGGTAGGGGCTTCGCCAGAGGGACTGTTACTCATGGAAATTTGGAAATGGAAAAGTTGCCGGAAAAACCGATTCTGCGCGGGCTTGATTCAACTCCGCACGGACGACCGACCATAAGCAGCCTGCGGCAGACTTCAACCTTGCGGTGAGTCCGGTTTCTCTCCGTCTAACGAAAGCTTCAAACGTTCCATGACGGGTTGGAATCCAAGATTTTCATACATCGCCTTGGCCGCGCCGTTGAAGCCGAAAACGTCCAGTTCGATCTGAGGTAATTCCTGAGCTCTGGCCTCATGTTGCAGCGCTTCAACCAACTGTCGACCAATCCCTTTTCGGCGATGAGAAGGGGCTACGACAATGCCACCAAGGTAGCAAGTTCGGTGAGGAATGGTGCACCATGATTGTTCGCGGTCTCGGAACTCCGACTTCAAAAAGCCCACCACTTCACAATCGGTTTCGGCCACGAGCCAGAAGGAGGAAGGTTCATCAATTGATTCCCGGAACGCTTCAGCGACGTCTTCAACCGGCGGATCGGTTCTGAACTTTTCCGGCATCGCTTCTGCATGTTCGTTCTGGGTAGGTGCATTCAGCGTCACCAATTGCGGGATGTCAGCAAGGGTGGCCCTTCGGATTTTCATGTTAGATGCGGTTGGAGTAGTCCGGTCCGGTTCTCTTATGAATCAGTATTCACGTTCAA
>JBCDHN010000255.1:0-5357 GCA_038749915.1 Verrucomicrobiota bacterium
GAAGCGCTGCCGGATTTCGCCGCGCTGGGAGAAGAATTCGAGTGGCAAAAAGTCGCAAGCACGCTTTTCGGCCTTTGGTGCGATGCCTCCATGCGCGATATCCAGCCCATCCCGGAAGACGGCGGCAGATTCAAGGAACGGAGCCGCGATGAGCCACGCCGGGACAAGGATCGCGAACCTCGCGGGGACCGGGACCGGCGTGACCGCAACCGGCGAGACCGAGACCGCGACTCGAAAGTCCCCTCACAGACGTCCCCACCTCCTCCGGGAAAACGCCGCGTGTTCATCGGACTTGGCAAAGTCGAAAAAATCCGTCCCGGCGAGTTGATCGGCATGCTTTACAACGAGAGCGGAATTCCTGACGGAGCGATTGGCCAGCTCCACTTGTTTCCCCGCCACTCGCTTGTTGATGTGGACGAGGAATATGCCGAGAAACTGGTGCACGGAGGAAAGAACGCCCGCTTCCGTGGTCGCGCGATCCGGATTCGTTTTGATGATCGCAGCTGACTTTCTTACGCAATAAGGTCTTTCACCACCCGGGCCGGTTCCACGCCGGTTAGGCGTGTATCGAGTCCTTGGAACTTGACACTGAAACGGTGGTGATCGAGTCCGAGGAGGTGAAGCATGGTGGCGTGAAGGTCGCGCACGTTGACGACGTTTTCGACGGCGTTGTAGCCGAAGTCATCCGTCGCTCCATAGCTGATTCCACCTTTGATGCCACCGCCGGCAAGGAACATGCTGAACCCCTTGATGTGGTGGTCGCGTCCCGTTCCCTGAGCCATGGGAGTGCGGCCGAATTCGCCCCCAAAGACGACGAGGGTATCGTCGAGCATTCCGCGCTGCTTCAAGTCAGTGATGAGAGCGTAGGCGCCTTGATCAACCAGCTTGGTGACTGTTTCGATGCCACCTTTCACATTTCCGTGATGATCCCAACCGCGGTGATAGAGCTGGATGAAGCGGACTCCCCGCTCTGCCATTCTGCGCGCCAAGAGGCAGTTGCTGGCGAAGGTTCCATCCCCCGGGGTTGCCCCATAGAGATCGAGAATGTGTTTCGGTTCATTGGAGATGTCAGTAAGTTCGGGGACTGAAGCCTGCATTTTGAAGGCCAGCTCGTACTGGCTGATTTTGGTCGCGATCTCCGGATCGTTCACCACCGCATTGCGCTCTCGGTTCAGCGCGTTGACGGCATCCACCACCACTTTTTGCTGCGCGCGCCCAACTCCGTCTGGATTGCTCACATAAAGAACCGGGTCGCCCTTGGAGTGAAAATGGACGCCCTGATATTTGCTCGGCAGAAACCCACTGTGCCACTGGCGGCTCGCGATCGGTTGGGACTGACCTCCCCCTACCGAGGTCAAAACCACAAAGCCCGGAAGATCATTGGTCGAAGAACCCAGCCCGTAGAGAACCCAGCTGCCCATGCAGGGGCGCCCGGAAATCTGGGTCCCACAGTTCATGAAGGTGTGAGCGGGATCATGATTGATTTGCTCCGTCTTCAACGAACGAACAATCGCGATCTCATCGGCAACCTTTCCAATGAACGGAAACTTGTTGGCCATCATTTGCCCGGACTTGCCGTATCTCACGAATTCGTGCTGCGGCCCCATGCATTTGAGCGTCTTTCCCTGCAATTGAGCGATCGGCTGCCCCTGGGTGATGGATTCAGGCATTGGCTTCCCGTCCATCTTCGCCAGCATCGGTTTGTGATCGAAGGTCTCCAAATGGGAGGGTCCGCCGGCCATACAAAGAAAAATGACGCGTTTGGCGCGGTAAGGATGGTGCAGAGTCCGCGAGTTGGTGTCGGCCAGAAGTTGCTGCCCTGCGGCCAGAGAACCGATCCCCACGGCGGAATGGTTCAGGAAGGATCGTCGGTTGATCGAAAAAGGGTTCATGGGTCAGTTTCTGGAAGTGGTCTCGTAGGCGTTGAGGATCGTCCGGGCAACTTGTGTCCAGGCGGCAAGCTCTCCCGCATCCAACTGGGAGGGAACAGGGGCAGCGCCGACTTGAAGGAGTTCGGTCGCCAAGCTCTTTTCCGCTCCGTAGGAAGCGAGTTGCGACTCGTAAACCTCTGTCAGAATGAGGAGTTCCTGGGACGAAATACTGCGGGACATTGCTTCCTGCCACGCCCAGTTGAGCTTGGTCCGCAAGTCACCACTTTGGTTCGCGATTCGTTGAGCGAAGACTCGCGAAGCTTCGACAAAGACCGGATCGTTCAGCAAGACCAAGGCTTGTTGAGGAATATTGGATCGGGCACGCTCGGCGGTGCATTCCTCCCGGCTGGGAGCGTCAAAGGCCAGCATCGCCGGATGGAGAAAACTGCGACACCAAAATGTGTAGAGCCCCTTGCGGTAGAGCGAATCGCCCTGATCAGCTTTCCATTCCCGGCGCGGAAAATTCAGGTGCTGCCAATAGCCTTCAGGCTGGTAGGGTCTAACACTGATTCCACCTTTCTCGTGAACAAGAAGGCCACTCAGGTCGAGAGCGACATCACGCACGAATTCCGCTTCCAATCTCCATCGCCCTTGCCGGGTCAGCCATTGGTTTCCGGGATCATTCTCCCGCATTGCCGCGGTCTCGACTGACGACTGCTGATAAGCCGCCGAAGTCAGAAGCAGCTTCACCATGTGCTTGATGTCCCAGCCGCTTTCCTGGAATTCCACGGCGAGCCAATCAAGCAATTCAGGATGGCTCGGAGGAACTCCCTGACCGCCGAGGTCGTCAAGATTCTTCGAGATTCCCGCGCCAAAAAACAGCTTCCAAAGCCGATTCACAAACGTCCGTGCAGTGAGCGGATTGGTGTCGGCTACGATCCAGTTGGCAAGGTCGAGGCGGTTGGCTCGGCGGTCTTTGACCGGCTCATGCGGTAGAAACACCGGAACGGCTGGCTCCACTTCCTCACCGGAATCATCCAGCCAATTGCCACGCGGCAAAATCCGCATCACGCGCGGTTCGGGCAGGGCCTCACTCGCAAGCATCGTTCGGATCCCTGCCTCAGTCGCCTCCAACTCTTTCTTCCAGTTTTCGAGATTCCTGCGCGTTTCATGGAGCGCAGGAGAGATTGAATTGAAGTGGGCGACGAGCGACGGCTCCTCCGGATTGATTTCGGGCCCTGCAAGAAGATTGAAAATCGCCGGAGGAACCTCAAGTCCCCCGGAGGGAGATGGATTTTCCCTGGTGGTGTAGGAAATTCGGAAGCGACCGAAGCTGTGTCTCGCATAATGGGATGTGTGATGCAGGACGACGCTCAGTTGTTGGGCATCGGCCAGCCTAACAGGCTCTGCGAAGCTGAAAACGGCCGTAAGAGGTTGATGATCTGCTTTAACGTGGCCATTGCCTGCCCAGCCAACGGTTTCGGGGTTACCATCTATGGCATGGCTGAGTGGATATCCGTTCTGCGGCTCATCCCCCTGCGCTTTAACAATGTCGACCTTTTTCCCTTCAACTTGCGCCTCGACATGACTGAGGACGAAGTTCCCTCCCCGGCCGAAGGCTTTGTTCGGGAACCCGGGATCGGTGAGGACTTCCAGCCGGAAGCCCGTAATGGCCCCTTCCGGCGCCGCGGTGACCGTGTAGACTTCCTTGGTTGGCGGATTCTTGTCGATCAAGACGAGGCCGGTATCATCGACTTTGAATTTGCTGCCATTTTTGGTGGTGAATTCACTCGGCTTGATCCGTTGCCAGGTCTCTTTTTCGGCCAGGACTTGGGCGCGGGTTTCGACGATCCAAGCTTCCCGCTCCGCCCGGACGCTGGCAGCAAGGGTGTGATCTCGAGCGAGAACTCTGTTGATCGTATTCTGCGAGAGACTTTGGCGAAGATCCGCCATGCGAGACTCTTCCTCAGCAGTGGGCAGTTTGAGATTGGGCTGACGCCTCCCGATCGGCTTCTCTTTCACGTCCGCAAAAAAGGCCGCCAGACTGTAGAAGTCTTTGGTGCTGAATGGATCATACTTGTGATCGTGACACTGGGCGCATCCGATCGTCGTCCCAAGCCAGACTCCCGAAACGTTGCGAACACGATCCGCAGCATGAATCGCGATGTATTCCTTCGCTTGTGCTCCACCTTCCTGAGTCGTTTGCAAAAGCCGATTGTAGCCGCTGGCAACGCGTTGCTGAACAGTCGGGCTGGGAAGGAGATCGCCTGCCAGTTGCTCAATCGTAAACCGGTCGTAGGGGAGGTTTTGGTTGAAGGAATCGATGACGTAATCGCGATACGCGCTTACCTCCATTGGGTTGTCACTGTGATAGCCAATCGTGTCGGCGTAACGAACCAAATCGAGCCAATAAACCGCCATTCTCTCCCCAAAATCCGGTTCCTTGAGCAACCGGTCCACCATCGCGGTGTAGTTTTTTGCGGTCGGATCTTTTACAAAATCGGCAACGGACTCAGGACTTGGCGGAAGCCCCGTCAGGTCGAAATGAACACGCCGCGCCAACGTTATCGGATCAGCATTGGCGGCAGGCGCGAGCCCTCGCTCCTCTTGAGCAGCAAAGATGAATTCGTCGACTTCATTGTTCCCCCATTCCGCTGATCCTGGGTCGGGAACTTCAGGACGTTCCAAGGCCTTGAAGGACCAGTGCAAATCAAACTCCGCTCCCTCCTCAATCCATCGCTTGAGGATTCCTTTCTCTTCGGACGTCAGATCTTTGTGGGCCTTCTGCGGAGGCATCACATCACTTGCATCGTCAGAGATGATTCGGAGCCAGGCCTCCGACTCGCCCAGATTCCCGGGAACAATAGCCGCGTAGCCGCCCAAATCCTCCATTGCCCCCTCTTCGGTATCGAGGCGGAGGTCTGCTTTCCGATCGTGCTCGTCAGGTCCTTGACAGGCGAAACACTTGTCGGACAGGATCGGGCGAACTTCCCGATTGAAATCAGCCGCCTCAGTTGAGGCGAGGCAGAACAGATAGGAAAAAAGAGTCAGGGACCGAACATTCATAGCAGGGGCTCACACGCTATGATCCAAAACCTCCGAATCTTACGAATTCTTTCCGATATTTCTGCAAAACCGTCGGTCCTAACATTCATCAAATCTTAAGCTTTAACTTGCCCTTCGCCTTTTTGGGAGTTTGCTCGGCAACAATTTCCCAATGAATCTTCTCGAAGCAATCATTCTCGGAATCGTCCAGGGATTCACTGAATTTCTACCCATCTCGTCATCGGGTCACCTGGTTCTGGTGGGTGAGTTGCTCGGGATTGAGGCAGAAGCGGGCGAAGGTGCTGATGAGGATGCCAAAGCTGCCAAAATCATGTTCGCGGTGGCAGTTCATGTGGGAACGCTTCTCTCCGTTCTGGTCTATTTTCGGCAACAAATCATCGAGATCATCGTTGGATTTTTCAAGAGCCCCGTCACTCCTGA
>JBCDHN010000256.1:0-5325 GCA_038749915.1 Verrucomicrobiota bacterium
CACCAGCGGGATTGGGGCAGCCCGCCCGCCAATCCTCGAACGCCGGTTATCCAACACCGCCCACCGGCCAGAGTGCCACTTCCAACTCGAGCGAAACCGAACTTCAGGCGCTGAGGCAGGAGCGCGAGCTGGTGAGCAAACGGTTTGAGCAGATCAATTCCGGAAATGGGGGTTCCTCCCAGTCGATGACCGTTCAATCAACACCGGTTCCATCACCATCTTCCTCGCCAATCTTTGCCCCTTCGCCTCCGCGCTACAACCCGGATGAAGGTCTAACTCCGGAGCAGATCCGTCTGCGGGACTCCCCCGCCATCGCCAAGGTGACCTCCTTCAATTCCGGTTGGGGATACATCACGCTCAATGCCGGCAGCGAGAACAACCTGACCCAGGGGAGGGAGCTTGCCGTTCGACGGGGCGGCGAAGTGCTGGGGTTGGTCAAGATTTCAGCGATTTACGAGAACGATAGCGAAGCAGAACTGATCGGCCGCTGGCGTCGGGACCTGGAGTCTCCCCGGCCCGAAGCTGGTGATGATTTGCTGCCGTATCCTCTCTTCTAAGAAGGTTTTTGAAACCGCCACGCCACGCTATGAGAAAACACTGTCTGACTTTTGCTGCGATCCTCAGCATCGCGATTCCCGGTTTGGCCTCCGCTCAGAATCAGTATCCCGGAGTTTCTGATGAGGCGATCGATGCCGCGCCAACGCTTGGTCAAGTGATCGCCTTCAATCAGGAGTTGGGATTTCTGATCACCAATGCCAACAGCCTGAAAGGCGTGAAGCAAGGTGAGCGTCTTGCCGTGGTTCAGAACGGGATTCTGGTCGCGATTGGCTATGTGGAAGACGTTAATCAGCAAACCGCGACCATCTCTCTCCCCAACAAGCGAGCTTATCCAAGCCCAAACCGCCGCCCCCGAGTCTATTCCAAGAGCAACCCGCAAAATGATCGGGTGATCTTTTTTCCTCCGAGATCGAAGTAGTTGATTTTTCCCCCCATCCCGAACCCCCGCTGGATTTCGGTGCTAATTGCTGGATTGCTGGTTAGCGCCGCCACTCTCCTTTTTGCGCAAACGCGGAAACCCAGTGAGGAGGCGATTCGGAATGCGCCAAAAATTGGTGAGGTGCGCGCCTTCAATAAGGACTTTGGTTTTGTTGTTGTAAATGCGGGGACAAAGCGTGCCGTGAAAACGAGGATGCGATTGGGAATCCGGCGAAGCGGGAAGCTGGTGATTATCGCGATTGTCGAGACCGTTACTCCGGAGACATCCACCTGTGGCTTGCTCGGCTACATCCCTCCGACAGAGCCGACCACGAATGCTCCCCGAGTTGGCGATGAGGTGATCTTCTATCCGCCGAAAAGTTAGAGCTGGGATCAGGGGCGTTTCTTTCCTTGCTATTCCCGGGCTCCCCCTCAAGTTTTGGGACTCATGAAAGCCCCATTCTTCGCTTCCCTCTGGCTTCTCGCGATTGGTTCCATTCAGGCCGCAGACATTAAAATCACCCCCATTCTCACTGATCACCAGTTTGAGCGCCCGGTCTCACTGATGATTCCGCCGGATGGGACGGAGCGACAGTTCATGGTTGAGCAGACTGGGAAGATCAAGATTCTCGGTGAAAATGGTCAGTCCGACATTTTTCTCGATTTCTCCGACCGAGCGATGGCCGAGCGCGATTTCGAGGAAGGATTGCTGGGGTTGGCCTTCCATCCCAACTACGCGGAGAACCGCAAGTTTTATGTCTACTACAGTCAGCAGGGCCCCAAGCGCAGCGTTATCAGCGAGTTCCTGACCTCCAAAGACAACCCCAACTCGGCAGACCTCTCATCCGAGCGCGTTTTGCTCGAAATCTCCCAACCCGAGTGGAACCACAACAGCGGGAACCTGTTCTTTGGGCCCAATGATGGCTTGCTTTACATTTGTGTGGGCGATGGCGGGATGAAGAACGGCGTGTTCATGCTCGCCCAAAAGTTGACTCGTTGGAATGGGAAGGTGCTACGTATCGATGTGGATGTCAGTTCAGAGGATCGCCCCTATGGAATTCCGGCGGACAATCCGTTTGTTGATACCGCGAACGCTTGCCCCGAGATTTATGCGCTGGGCTTTCGCAATCCGTGGGGAGCCTCCATCGATCCCGAAACCGGTCTTTTCTGGCTGGCTGACGTGGGTCAGAATCTCTGGGAAGAAGTGAATCTGGTCGAGAAGGGTGGGAACTACGGATGGGAATTTCGGGAAGGCCTTCACGAGTTCTATGAGCGCGAGAAAATGATGGATGCTTTGGGGATCGGGGCCAAGCAGAGGGTGCCGAAGAAGGGAACCACGTTCATTGACCCCATCTGGGAGTATGATCACACCCAGGGTCTCAGCATCACGGGTGGCTTTGTGTATCGGGGCAAGAAGATCCCGGCATTGCAGGGAACCTTTATCGTGGGAGACTGGAAGATTGGAAATACCTGGGCGCTGAAATACGACCAGGCCGCAGGCAAACTTTCCGAAGCGATCAAAATCCATCGTTCAACTCAGGAAGAGAAATTCCAGCCAACCGCTTTTTGCCCGGATGTTGATGGCGAAATTGTGGTATTGAACTGGGACGGTCGCGTGTTTCGCATTGAGCCTGCCGGCTGACCATCGTTCATGCCCATCTGGATCAAATTCCTGCTGACGGCGGCATTGATTGTGGCGATTTCGGAGGCAGCCAAATGGAACGACAAGCTCGGCGCGTTGATCGGAGCTTTGCCGCTGGTGACTACGCTCACCATGATTTGGCTATTCGTGGAAAAACAGGGCACGGAAAAAATCGGAACACATGCGTTTCTCACATTCTGGTATGTTCTGCCGACGCTTCCCATGTTCCTGCTCATCCCCTGGCTGTTGCAAAAGCAATGCGGGTTTTGGCTCTCACTGGGACTTGGGATCGTCTTGACCCTGATTTGCTTCGGAGTTTTGGGGTTGATTCTCCAGCGCTTCAAGATCCTGCTGTGGTAACTCATGAGTACTGAAACCGATATCGATCTTCCGTCCGCGCGGGTTCGCGCCTTCAGCCCTGAAGGAGTTCAGGTTCTTCAAATCCAGGTGGGAGATGTTGAGAGCGAAACTCCGCTTGGCTTCTTTCTCTTGCCGGACGGAAACATTGATGGGGCGTTTCGAATTGATGCGGGAACGGGGGATTTGGAAGTCAACAATCCCAATGCCCTCGACCCCGACGCCCACCCGCGCTTTGAGATGGCGGTCGAGGTTACCGATGGCGAGGACAAGGCGGTCGTGGGAGTGACGATCGAAGTGGTCAAGCGGTCCAAGCGCAAGCCACTGGCGGATGGGGAACTGGCAAAAGTGACTCCGGGACTGCAGAAGTTGCGCAACGTGTTCGAGAGCCTTGATGCTGAAATTGCTCAGGGAAGTCGGCCCATTTTTGCGGGTTTGAATTTGGACAATCACGGTCTGCTTCTTGCTGGAATCGCGACCAGCGGCGGATTGCCCACTCCGTTTGTGGAAGCCAAAATCGACATCCTCGATCGCGAGGGACAGAGCGTGATTCGGGAACCAATTCTTCGTAAATCCGGCGAAGAGGGTGAGTTCGGGGCCGAAATTTCGCCCTTTCTCTGGTCCAGCTTTGCCACACCGCTCACGATTCAGGTTGCCGTGACCCAAGCGGGTTGGGGCAGCCAGACGACCAAGATCAAGGCGTTGAGCTACATTTTTGAGCCCGAGAAAGTCGCCAACTCAGATGTTGAGCAAGGTGTGGTGGGTCGCGTTCTGCGTCCGGAGTAAACTGCTTTGAGGCAGATCGGGATCAAATTTCGGGGATCGGATCGTTGGGACGAATCTCTTCCAACTCCCAGAACACCTTTCCGTCTTCACGAAGTTCCAGGAGCCGTGACTTGCTGCCCGGCGCGGGTTTCGCTTCGTTTTTGGGGAGCCAGGTGGCGAGAATTTTCTTCACCGAGGCGTAGTCGGGATCGTCGGCCAGGTTGGTCCATTCATGGGGATCCTGAACCATGTCGTAGAGTTCCTCAGAGCCGTCCGCGTAGTGAATGTAACGCCAGTTCTCTGTGCGAATGCCGTGATTCCCGGCGCTCTGGGTGGTGATGGCCGGGCGAATTCGCTTTTTCGCCGGATCCTTGAGTTGAGCCACGAGGCTGAGCCCTTCATTCTCAGGATTTTCGGGTAGACCGCACAACTCTACCAAGGTTGGATAAATATCGAGCAGCTCAGCAGGCTGGGTGGATTTTGCCGCCTTTACGACTCCCGGTCCGGCAAAAATGAGCGGGACGCGGGTGCCACGATCCCAGAGTGTGTTTTTGCCGGTGATTTG
Organism: Verrucomicrobiota bacterium; assembly: GCA_038749915.1. Taxonomy (GTDB): domain Bacteria; phylum Verrucomicrobiota; class Verrucomicrobiia; order Verrucomicrobiales; family DEV007; genus JBCDHN01. The sequence continues at coordinate 4,305 of JBCDHN010000256.1, forward strand.
TTTTTCGCCAAGATGCCAGCCGTGATCACTCCACAGCACGATCACCGTATTGTCGCCAAATCCATTTCGATCCAAGGCATCCAATACCCGGCCGACCTGACTATCAACGAAGCTGATACAGGCGAGGTAGCTTCGCGTCAGATTCAGGGTTTCACCGTTTTCCTCCAAAAACTTCAGCCGCGGTTCAGGGAGCTTCCAATGCGTGTACCAACTGAAACGGGGAGTGTCGTCGCGATCTCCTTCAAGGATGGGAGGGAGCAGGGTGGTTTGGGTCGGGTAAAGATCGAACCACTTCTCCGTCGCGAAGCAGGGAACGTGGGGAAGAAAAAAGCCGCAGGCAAGGAAGAAGGGACCCTCAGGCTTGGAATCGAGGGTTTGGACCGCCCAGTCGGCCACCAGCCAGTCTCCCTTATCCTGATCGTTATGGGGAAAGGGTCCCCAATCGACCAACCGGTGAGCTTGAGGAGTATTGACGATTTTCTTGGGAGGAAACGGTTTGCCGGAAGCACCGGGCCCCAACTGATCAAACTCGACATCCTCCTTTTTGCGTCCATAACCACCGTGATAAATCTTTCCACCGGAATAGGTCGCGTAGCCATTCGCCTTCAGATATTGGGGCAAGGTAACGTGATCCTCGAGTCCGGGGACGGTTCGAAACCAAGGCTGGAGGGAGTAAACTCCCGTGGTCGTTGGGCGTAAGCCAGTTAAGAGGCTGGTTCGCGACGAATTGCAGAGAGGTGCCTGGCAATGAGCATTCAGAAAGGTGGTTCCGCGCTTCGCCAACTTGTCCATGTGGGGAGTGAGGACCTGGGGATGCCCAGCCAATGGGCCAACCCAGTCATTCAGGTCGTCGATCGCGAGAAAGAGAATATTGGGTTTGGAGTCTTGAGCGATGCCGGATGGAGCCAGCAAAAGCGCCAACGCGAGGGCTAACGAAACGGGGGTTCGATTCATGAGGCACGATTGGCGAGGGGAGAAATGGTCGTCAACCGGGTTTGCGAAGCGCTTTTTTGAAAAAAAC
>JBCDHN010000257.1:0-5296 GCA_038749915.1 Verrucomicrobiota bacterium
GTCAGCAGTCACCCCACCTCACCATCCAGGACTTTAATGGGGGAGAGCGGGATGATTTCGATGGAATTCTCGATCTCTATTATGGTCAGTACGAGGGCGATTCGTTTACCATCTGGTTCGGCCGAAACCAATTCCCGTTCTGGAGACAGAACGAGCTATTCTGGGACGATGACGTGACCATTACCGGGAGTAGTCTTTCCGTTGGATCTTCAGCGGACGGAAACGTTGAGTTCATTACTGGCGCGTTTTATCTGCCGGATGGAGGTTGGGATCTCAATGGTCAACTGTATGCCGGCCAAGCAGTCTATCGCAATAGCTTCGGGGATCTCAAATTGACAGCGGGAACGGGAATCTATGCGTTACGTGGGAGAGACGGGGCCGAGAATCTACGGAATGGAAATGGAGCGCGCGATTACACAATCTTGGGGAACGAAATTCAGATTCAGCGCAAGGTCTTCGGAATGCCGTTTCAACTCGGTGCCGATGCGTATATTAATCTGGAGAGTTATTCCAGCGCTTCGGACGATCCGTTTACGGCAAGGAATTTTGACGAGGACTTTGGCTATGTCTTATCCGCAACCGTGCAACCCGGTAAACTGACGGCCGGATATTACTACAGCTATTTGGAAACCCTTGCCGTTAATGCCTCTTATGCCGAGGACGACTTCGTTCGTTGGGGATCTGATGGGCAGACGGATTCAAGTGATCTAAGGGGGCACGAAATTCGCTTGGGATATCAAGCGACTAAGAAACTCAATATTCTGGGTAGGCTGTATTTGGTCGATGCCATCACCTCAGAGCAGGATGGCATGCGATTCAGAGTGGACTTCAACTATAGGTTTTAAGGTATATTCCTGAAGTTGGAATAAGAACGGTTGGGAGAAGTTTACGCTTGATCGTTTGATCGAGCGTAGATTGTATAGGGATATTCTAATTCCCAAGTTCGACCGACCGATCCAATGAGAACTCTTCAGGCACTGAGACCTTCACTGATTGTTTTAACCATACTGTTCTACAGCTTCACCGGGATTTCCTCTTTCGGGCAGAATTCTGGTAACCGAAAGTCCTCCGCCTCACTATCGGCCAGTGCCGTGGAGATTCATGCGGTCTGGTTTCGGGACGGCGATGAAGGGCCGGAGGGGGGAACGTCACCGGTTAATGTTCGGGTATTCCCAAACAACTCCGGAACCGCTTCGATCGGATTGCTGGAGGAGTTTTTTGGAGGGACGGGCAATATGTGGCGAACCGCTACCTGGATCGCGGCGTTTAATGCTTCTACCATTCATGGTTCTTCCATTGTTGATCACGAATACCTCGTCAAGGTAGGCGGCCACATCGATGGACCCTCTGCCGGTATGCTTACCACGGTCGCCATGCTTGCGGCCCTGCGAGGGGAAACCGTCCGCTCGGACACCACCATGACCGGAACGATCAACCCGGATGGAACCGCAGGCGTCGTCGGTGGCATCGTTCACAAAATGGAAGGAGCCAAGAATAGCGGCTTCAAGCGATTTGGATATCCGGTGGGAACGCGTTCATCGGTGGATATGGGGACCAACACGTTGGTTGACCTAAACGCCAAAGGAACGGAGCTGGGAATGGAAGCGAGGGAAATCCGCGATATCTACGAGGCTTATCACTTTCTGACGGGCAAGCGGCTTCCCCGGCCGCAGCCTGTTTATGAGTCTGATTTGGAATTGCCGGCACCGCTTCGGGCTAATATTCAGGGATGGAGTAACCGCGTGCGCCAGGAACTGGAGCAACGTTATCAGGTCATTCAGTCAGCAATGCAGAACAACCCGATGTTCGCACAGACGGTTGGCGGGATGGTCGGAGCGATCGAGCTTGAGTATGATGTGGCCCAGGACTTCGCAAACAGCGGGATGCCGGCGGCGGCCTATTATCGCTTTCTCACCGCTGATGCGCAGGCTCGGACTGTGGAGAGCGTACTGGGTATGTTTCAGGCAGCAGCGACCGAGAATATCGACGTTCTTTCCGATCACCTTCAAACGATCGAGGACACCAACGGAGACAAGCTGGATGCGTTCGAACAGCTCATGAGGGATACGGTAGCGAACCGGAAATTGGGCGGTCGGGTTGATGCGCTCAACAACATGAGTCAATTCGCTCAGTCCTATGCTTATTTCCGCATGGGAGTGATCGAAAAATTTCGTTTCCTTGATGTGGCTGAGAATTGGGACGAGATCGTTCAGTCCAACGGGCAGGAGGCGGCGATGCAGGAATTACTCCTCCGTTATATTTATACCAGTCTGTTTTACAACGCCTCGGGCGTGTTGGTTGAGTATGCCGAAGACTGGCTCTCGCTCGCCTCTTCGCAGGGGCCGGAAATCGATGTTTCTCCTGAGAAGTTCGAAGCCCTGGCTCGAGCCTATGCTTCAGCCGGTGCCTCTTGTGTCAGCTACTTCGACGCTCTCATCACTGAGCCGAGAGCCGAAGCCGCTGGCGTGACCAAATCGACGATGCAGGAGCAGATTAAAATGACCGAGTTCACTTATCCGTTTGCCTCCATGATGGCCGAGTATTCCGAGTGGGCAGAGGGTGTCTACCAGACCCCGGACCCGGTTGAGAACTCCATGTTCAAGTTGGGAGCAGGGAGTTCCGCCTACCTCTATGGTGCCACTCTGGTGAACAAGTATTACAGCCTCGATGCCCAATTTCAGGACGACGGAACGATCAAACTTGGAAACAAGCGTGTCCTCGGAGTGATGCTTGATCGGGCTCGGCAAAAGGTTTTGGAGGAAGCGGGCGAGTTTCAGGAAAAGTATGGGTTTGTCCCGGACAGCGTGAAGTTGAATTTCCAATTGGCCACCGCTCTGCGCGAAGGGGATGATGACGACAAGCTGGAGTCTCTCCAGGCCTATTGGTTCTCTGCCCACCTTTGCGACATTGCTTTTCGAATGGCGGATTAGGGTGCGTTCGAAAACCACAGCCGACCTCGCAATGATTTTAGTTTTTCAATCAGTGGCGCTTAGACTAAAAACGGCAACCGTTGACCATGCGGTTCTGAGGTTATGGGTTTGGCGACTGAATTCCCTGGCGCCAATGGGTTGGCGACTGGCCGGTTTGTTTCCGAAACCAGCGGGCGAAGTAGTTTTGGTCAAGAATCCCCACGCGGGCTCCGATTTCTCCGACCTGGAGATCCGAGTTTTTCAGAAGCCTGCGCGCTTCGTCCAAACGCAACGCCGTCAGTAATTTGTTCAGTGTCACTTCTCCTTCCCGCTGAAGGAATCGGTTCAAGGTTGCAGGTTTTTGGTTCAGTTCTTCGGCGATTCTGGTTGGGCTGATCCATCGCAGATCGGTCTTGCTCAGATAGCTGCGGACACGCCGCGACCAGACCCCGCTTCCACTGGTGTTGGATGAGGCGCGGTTGGCTTGTTCCAGCCAGCTCACGATTTCCAGAATCCAGGTCGCAGTCTCCAGCCCGGTGGCGTTCTGGTGGTGAAGCTGCCGCAGATTTCCCTCGATGCGATTCAGGAGATCGCTGGCCAGCAAGCCGTGTTTTTGCCACGAGCTGGGATCCGTGCAGCACAAATCAATGGCCAGACAAAGCGGCGCCTGCGCTTTTTCGCGCCGGAATCCGTGCTCGATCCCTCGTGGCATCCAGACAAAGCTGCCGCGGGTAATGGGGATGACCTCGCCGGAACGGATCTGCAATCCCCGCCCTCGGAGGTAGACGAGGATCTGATCGTGGTCCGGGTGATGATGCGCACTGACTTCGCCATGACGGGGGAAATGACGATGAAGCATCAGCTTTCGGATCGAGTAGCCTCGCACCTCGATTTGCAGGTTTTCGTGAAGCAGATTTTCGAATTCCATGGAAATAGCACAAAACTTATCTCGAAAAATGCTAATTGCAGCTCAAAAGGCTAACGCCGGGCGTCCGCGGTGCGTAAGACTCTGCGCATGGACCTGATTTCCAACCCCTCAGATCTGAAACCTTCCACCACCTGGGCCGAAACCACGTGGGCTTGGACGGCGGAGGAAAGCCTGGTTGATCACGAGCGGAAAGCCCGGCTCTGCGTTGCCACCTTACTGCCGTTCAAAGATGGCCAACCGGATTGGGATGGCTTTGAGCGGAGCATTCGCTGGATGTTGGACTGCGCTGCCCATTTTGATGTGGAAATCGCCTTTGTGCTGAATGCGGACACTGGTTATATCTTCAACCTCAGCCTGGAGCTGTATCGCGAGGTGATCGAACGCTTCCGGGCTTCGTTTCCAGAGCCGAAAATCATTTGCGGAACCACGGCGGTCGGCGCGAGCGGCGATCACTTCAAGGCCGAGTGGTATCATCCCCAGCTCGAGATCGCACAGTCGTTCGACAATGTCGAGGTGATGATCATGACCTCGAAGCTGCTCAACGAATTGGACAACGAGCGGCGGCGTGACGCCTATTTCGAGATCGCGGAACACATCAACGTGCCCGCGATCGCCCATGCGTTGGAGCCTGCGTTCGTGCCTTGGGCGACACCGTATGATCCGTGGCTATTTTATGAATTGGCACAGCATCCAAAGTATGTCGGTGGCAAAGTTTCGACGCTCGATGAACCGCACTTTTTATATTGGTCAGCGATGTGCCGGGACCTGGGGTTGGATTTCGCCCCCCACAGTGGAGATGACTTCGGAATTGCGCAGGCAATTCGGTTGGGGAATCCGCTCCTCATCGGAGCTGGCGTCTCTGCTTGTCCGCTGATCTGTGCCGCAAAGCAAATGTGGCTGGCTGATCAGCACGGACGGTTTGATACGCGGGTCTACAAGGTGTTTGAGGCGTTTCAGTCGCTGGAAGACGTGGTTTTCCGTTTGGATGAAAGGGGAAGTGCGGCGGCTTATAAGCATTCAACGGCCGCGGTGCTGAAGTTGCTGGGATTGGTCGAGGCGGACGAAATCCACCCGGACTGCAGCGATTCACGAGGCTCCAACGAAATCGACCGCATGCGGGAGGCCTTGGTTCGGCCGCTTAGCTTGGCCAAACGGCTTGAGATTCCACACTTTGCCATCTGACTGACATGGTTCAAATATCGACTGCTTTCTATACGGTTTCTCCACGTCCGGATTCGGCTACCAGCCGAATTGACTCTCCCAATCGGAAGCTTCTCCGTAGATTCGGCTGGTAGCCGAATCCGAATCATCGCTACGCCATGCCCGACCTCTCAAAACTCTGCGTCCACACCATCACGACCAAGCCGTGGTCGATTGAAGTGGCGATGGACAAATACGCCGAAGCTGGCATCGCCGGAATCACCGTTTGGCGGCAGTGGTTGGAGGGGCGTGACATCAC
>JBCDHN010000258.1:0-5290 GCA_038749915.1 Verrucomicrobiota bacterium
CGCGAAATAGGTAAGAATCATATCTGCTCCCGCTCGTTTGATGCCGGTGAGAGATTCCTCAACAACCTTCGCCTCATCGATCCAGCCGGCTTCAGCCGCCGACTTGATCATCAAATACTCGCCGCTGACTTGGTAGGCTGCGATCGGGAGGTTCACGCCCGACTTCAACTTGGCAATGACATCGAGATAGGGACCTGCCGGCTTCACCATCAGCATATCCGCCCCTTCAGCTTCATCCAACTTGGCCTCGCGCATGGCCTCCCTCGAGTTTGCCGGATCCATCTGATATGTCTTCTTATCTCCCGACTTCGGGGCTGAATCCAACGCTCCACGGAAAGGCCCGTAGTAGGCGCTCGCGTATTTGGCCGTGTAACTCAGAATCGAAACTTCCTCATGCTTATCACGATCGAGAGCCGCTCGAATCGCGGCCACTCGTCCGTCCATCATGTCACTGGGGGCCACGATGTCTGCTCCCGCGTTGGCGTGGGAAAGCGCCTGTCGACACAGAACTTCGACGGTCTCATCGTTCAGAATTCTTCCGTCGCCGGAAACAATTCCATCGTGCCCGTCACTGTTATAGGGATCGAGAGCGACATCCGTAATGACCGCGACTTCAGGAAACCTCGCTTTGATCGCCGAAATCACCGTCGGAATCAATCCTTCAGGATTCCAAGACTCATCGGCTGTCGAATTCTTGAGACCGTCGGGAATTGCAGGAAACAAGACCACCGCATTGATCCCCAAAGCGTGCACCGACTCGACTTCGTCAAGAAGACCATCAAGGCTCCACCGGAAGCAACCCGGCATCGAGTCAATTGGATCGTTGGACGTTCCGTCCTGGACAAAGAGTGGAAGGATCAGATCACTCGAACTGAGCTGGGTCTCTCTGATGAGACCGCGAACGGCAGCACTCTTCCGATTCCGCCGTGGTCGAGAAGGAAGGTGTTTGAGGTCCATCTATTCTTCGCTAATCACTTCAAGGGTAACCTCCTCGGGCTTCTCTCCCTTGAGGAGTGCAACCTCCTGCTTCAGGAGCGTCATCTCCTTCTTCAACATCTCCATCTCCGCCTTCATTTCCTTCAGAGCCGCTGTTTGTTCGGCGTAGTTCTTTTTCAGCTCACTCAGTTGCTTCGGGAGATCCTTCATCCCTTCCCCAACATCCAGATCCTTAACGCTGTCTTTCAGCGAATTAAGAAGACTGCTGAGCCCTTCGCTCTTTTCCTCCTCCGCGATGAGGTTGGGAACGAAGAGAGAAATCACAACAGCGATCGCAGCAAGGAAACGGGGCATTTTCATCGAGAAACTGGGGTTAAAGTTAGTCAACCGTTAGCACGCACTGGTGGCAATTTCCAGATCTCTTCGGCGTATTGTCGAATGGTTCGATCGCTGGAAAACTTTCCGACTCTGGCGGTGTTCAGAATCGCCTTTTTGGCCCAGGAAGCCTTTTTCCGAAACTCGCGATCCACGGTCTTCTGGCACTTCACGTAGGAATCGAAGTCTGCCAGGACCAGAAATGGGTCCCCGTTTTCGACCAAGCTTCGCTTCACCGCAGTGGTTGCGTCGCGATTATCGGTAAAGGCATCGGAGTCGAGCCAATCGATCACCGCGCGAAGCTCCTCATTCTCCCAATAGTAATCGAATGAGGAATAACCATTCGACCACAGCTTCTGAACCTCCTCCACGGTCAACCCGAAGATGAAAATGTTGTCATCACCGACTTCTTCGCCAATCTCCACATTGGCGCCGTCCAGCGTGCCAATGGTCAGGGCGCCATTGAGCGCCAGTTTCATATTCCCTGTCCCGCTGGCCTCTTTGCCGGCGGTGGAGATCTGTTCACTGAGATCGGCTGCCGGAATGATCCGCTCCGCGAGGGTAACTCCATAGTTGGGTAAAAACGCAATCTTCAGCTTGTCCTTCACTCGCTCATCCCAATTGATCTTGTGGGCGACGGCGTTGATGCAATGGATGATATGCTTTGCGAGGGTGTAGCCGGGTGCCGCCTTGGCCGCAAAGACGAACACCCGTGGCGTAATGTCCAAATCCGGGTTGTTGATCAATCGACGGTAGAGCGCCAAAATGTGCAGCAGATTGAGATGCTGGCGCTTGTATTCGTGAAGTCGCTTGATCTGAACATCAAACATCGCGGTTGGATCTACCTGAATGCCGCAAAGTTTCTGAATCACTCTGGCCAGCCGTTCCTTGTTCCGTTGCTTGATCGCCATGAATTCCTGCTGAAAGGCGGCGTCATTGGCAAACGTATCCAGTTTCTCCAGTTTATGAAGGTTTATGGGCCAATCATCGCCGATGGATTGATCGATCAGGCTTGAGAGTTCGGGATTACACGCCTTCAGCCACCGCCGTGGGGTGATCCCGTTGGTCTTGTTTTGGAAGCGGGTTGGATAAAGCTTATCGTATTCCGGAAAGAGACGCTCTTTGAGCAAGCGCGTGTGAAGCGCGGCGACTCCATTGGTGGTGTGGCTGCCAATCACGCTTAGAGCAGCCATCCGAATCATCTTTGGTTGGGCTTCCTCAATGATCGAGAGCTTCGCTTTCATCGCATCATCGCCCGGCCATTGTTTTTCGACCACCTCGGTCAAGAACTGACGATTGATCTCGTAGATGATTTGAAGATGCCTTGGCAGGACATGTTCGAAAAGCGGGACGCTCCATCGTTCCAAGGCCTCGGGGAGAAGCGTATGGTTCGTGTAACTGAAGGTCTTCTCGCAAATCTTCCAAGCTTCCGCCCATTCGATTCCTTCCTCATCAATGAGGATTCGCATCAGTTCAGGAATGGCCACAGCCGGATGGGTGTCATTCAGTTGGATGGCGACGAAGTCAGCAAGATTCTCCCAATCATTCCCATCGCGCTTATGGCGACGCAGGATGTCCTGCAAGCTGCAAGCCACAAAGAAATATTCTTGAACCAGCCGAAGCTCCCGACCTTGGGCAGTTGAATCATTCGGATACAGAACTTTGGAAATGGTTTCTCCTTCCACCTTGTCGCGGACCGCTTCCACATAGCCACCCGCATCAAAAATCTTGAAGTTGAAGTTCTCGCTGGAGCGCGATTCCCAAAGGCGAAGAAAATTCACGGTAGTCAGACCATAACCCGCGATCGGAATATCCATGGGGACGCCCAACAACGACTTGGTGTCCTTCCAAACCCATTTGCCGTGACCCAGAGTATCAAACTCCTGCTCGACCCGTCCATAGAGCTTCACATTGACGGAGTATTCCGGGCGACAGATCTCCCAGGGATTTCCGAATTTGATCCATTCATCCGGCTGTTCCACTTGGCTGAAGTCCTCAAATGCCTGTCGAAACAGACCAAATTCATAGTGAATTCCATACCCGACAGCGGGCAAATCCAAGGTGGCAAGGGAGTCGAGGAAACAAGCAGCAAGTCGGCCGAGGCCACCATTACCCAGCCCCATATCCGGCTCCTCATCAACGAGCGACTCCAAATCGCGCCCGAGTTCTTCCAACGCCGCTTTAGTGTCGTCCCACAACCCCGTGTTCCTGAGGTTGTTTTCAAGCAAACGCCCCATCAGGTATTCCATGGAAAGATAGTAAACCCGCCTCACGTTGCCTTCGCGGTGGGTCACTCGAGTCTCGCTGCTTCGATCAAGAATTCGGTCTCTGACCGACAGGCAGACGGCGTTCCACCAATCGGAACGGCAAGCCGTCTCCGGATCGTGAGCCAAGGTATACCGCAAGTGATTCACGATGGATCGCTTCATCCCGCCAACGGAATGATCGAGGTCAAATTTGAAGCCATTTCTACCGTTCATGGCTTCTTCAGTTTTGGATGTCATAGAGAAAAATGTTGGTTGTTTTGAGCGCGCTTACTGAGGCTCTTCGCCCGCGGTTTTCGGTTTCCGCTCTTTCGCATACAGATAATCTCCCGCCGGTCGCCGGATAAAGTGGATGTCCTCATGGGTAATCTCCACCGCCCTTCGCATGGCTTCCTCCATCGGTGTAAGCACCAGATCCCCACTCTCAGTCATCAGAACAATTCGATCCCTCAGATTTGGCACTCTCGACCGAACCCGATCGGGTGTTCCCAACCCAAATTGAATGTGCCCGGAGCCAGCCACGACCACTCCGAGCGGCTTTCCTTCTCCCTCCAAAGTCGCCATCGCTCTAACGATGCTCTCGGCCATCTGATCGTCGCGCGAAACCTGAGCCTCGAAGACATTGCGCAGGAAGCTGGGATCAAACGTGGAGTGAACGCTCAAGGCATGGTTCATGAGGCGCTCATATATGGGATCTTCCGTTTGGATTTCCTCGGCCAATAACGCTCGGACCGAGGGATCCAACTCCTTGATTCCAATCTGGCTGACCTGGCGAACCACTTCTCGCGGCGCATTCAGCCCGAAAACTGGAACGCCATTCTCCTTAGCCGCTTCCACGAGCTCGCGGTAGTCCAGGTAATTCCCCCATTGCCTTTTCCAGTTGATCGCTTCAGCCAATTCTTCGAAATCCAATTCTCCCCGATTGTATTGATCGATGTCCGGCTGGTTGCGGTCTTCGATCTGCTCCAATCCCAAGGCAATGGGGCGGTCACCTTTCACAAGTTGAAGCAGAATTTCCACCTGCATCCGATGATGCCTTCTCAGCCGATGCGTTTCCCCGATGAAAACGACATCAGATTCTCGCAGGTCTTTCCACATATCCTCCAAATCCTCAACCGGTTCTGCGGAGAGAAGGTCAATCCAGAAGGCGGAACGCTCGGATTCTTCTCCCGTCAATGGCTGAAGGGACAACAAGACCGCGATCCATAGAAAACCGATTTTCATAGAGCGCCGGACGAATAATCTAAGAAACTACCCGATGCAAGCTCTCCAAGCAGTGGGTTTTCGGCGGGCAGAAACATGAATGCTTGAGGCAAATCACCAGTCTCAAGAAGGATCGATGGTTACTTCGCAGTTCCTCGAAAACCAGTACTCATAAAGCGCCCGTTGTTCTCAACATCCCAGCTTAACTTATGACGAACTCTCCCTCTTGCGAAACCAAACGAATCCTGATCATTGACGATGACGCCGACTTTGCTGACTCGCTCGCAGTGACCATCTCCAGAAGCCGACCTTTCGAAATTGAGGTCGAAAATCACTCCCAGCTCGCTCGAACGACGGCACTCAAGTTCAAACCGGACTTGATTCTCCTCGACATCATGATGGACCGCCTATCCGGCCCGGATCTCTACTTTCTCTTTCAAAGAGACGAGTTTCTCAAGAAAGTTCCGGTTGTAGTCGTTTCCGGCTTGGTTGATGAAAACAACAAAGAGGCC
>JBCDHN010000259.1:0-5285 GCA_038749915.1 Verrucomicrobiota bacterium
GTCTTCTTTTTGTTCAAAAAAGGAAAAATTTCATCTTTTTAGGCTCGTTTGGTCCTGGAAATTTTATCCTGATTCGCCGGATTTTTTCTTTATCTTGGGAGCACCAAAAAACCCAAACTCATCAGGAACCGACCTCCCCATAAATTTCCGCGATTTCCACGAAAATCTGTTCCAATTGCTCATAGTAGTCGGCCTCAGTCATTTTGGCCCGATTTTCGCGCAAATTCTCCGCCTTGAGCTCCAGTTCGTTGCGTCGCGCCCGCGCTTCTGCGGACAATTGCCGATCCAACTCACCGGGCACGAGATGAAGGTTGCGAGAGCGTTGGCCATCCGGAATAGCTTCCTCGCCAACCTTCTTTGCAACCCGGAGTCCATCGAACCAATCCGCGCGGATCCCCTTTCCATCACCATTGTCGTCGATCAGGGCCTGTTCCGTCGCCAGACGCCTCTCTTTCTCATAGAATTCTGCCGTATGGCTCGCTGCCAGCAAAAACGCTTCCAAGACTGAAATCTGGCCGTCCTTGTTGGCATCGGCGAGATTGGAGTGGAGCGATTTTGCCAAATAGTTCCCAAACCGGGTGAAGTTGACCTCCGCACCGCTCTTGGTCGCGGTAATGACCGTTCGGTTGGGCCCTTTCAAAGCGGGCAGAAACGGAGCGCTGGCTGAAGCCGTATTGATGAAGATCAATTCGCCGCTGTTCCACTCCTTGAACCATTCTCCCAACTCCGTGGCGGAAACATCCTCGCCCTCCAGATTAAACTTGGCAGTTCGGCCATCAAACGTTCCATGCCCGATCAGGACGATCCAAAGCTCCTCCGGTTTCGCCTCCAACTGCCCCCGGATTTCAGCCTCCAACTGCTTTCGGCTATCAATCAGCGTCGTTTCGATATCGCCAGCGCTTTCCGCTGCCTGAGCCCATTGCGTCGCCGCCTCAGCGAAAGGAACGGCAAACTCTAGCGATCCTTCCGCGCCAATCACGATCAACAACTCGCGATCTTTGGCCATTCCCCAGCTGGGGAACGCGCTTAGAAAGAACAACGATATCAGAATCCGCACCATTTGGGAGTCCTCGATACCGCGCGCCTTACTGATCCGCAAGCGTATGCTTGCGAATGAAGTCAACAATGGGAGCAGGATCTTCGAGGCTGTGCGGATGATGGCCGACACCAGGCTTGTGAATCACCTCGATGGAACCACCAAGTTTCAGGTAGCGAGCCTTCAAGATCGCCGTGTTCTCGGCAACCGGGACCACCACATCAGCATCGCCAACCACATGCAGCAACGGAATTCCAGCCTTCGCGAGCGGTTCCAATTGATCAATCGGGTTGCTGCGATAGGCCAGTGCCGCTTCTTCGGTCAAGCCATAGGCAGCTAGACACTGCTTCCAGGCGGCGGCGCTTCCTTTCCCTTCTCCCATGCCTCCCGGCCAACTTTTGAAGTCACACACCGGCGCATCCCCGTAAATACAGCTTACCTTTGTCGGATTCTTCGCGGCCCAATTGTAGATGATCAGTCCTCCCCGGCTCATGCCTTCGAGAGCAACTTTGCGGTTCAGGCGATATTTGGCGGTCATTTCTGCATAAAACGCGTCCCAATGCGCCACCGCCTCAGGACTACCAAAGAGGCCCCCAACGTCGCAGTAGGCCAGATGGAATCCCTGTTCCAGCAAGGCGATATCCGCCTGCGGCTGATGGCCAAAGAAACGAGCCCGCCAGATCCATGACCGCTCCGCATTCACTACTTTCGGCTCAACGAGGATGCATTTTCGCCCTGCAAACTCAAAATCGATTCGATTGAAGCCATGAAAGTCCGCAGCGTTAGCTTCCGAGGCAGCCAACAGCGCGAGGGCGAGAACGAAGAAACGAATCATGAGTCGAGTCGAAGGTGAATTTTGGTGAAGTTGCCGGGGTTCTGATGCCAATCCTCCAGGGCCTCGCCGGCTTCATCCAGATTGACTTCCCGGTTCACGACGTCATCGAGCGGAAACTTTCCAGCCTCCAGATATTGGATCACTGCCGCGAAGTCGTCCGGCATCGCATTTCTTGACCCGAGGATGTCCAACTCCTTCTGCACAAAAAACTTCGTTTCATATTCCACCGGCGTCTTGGCATAGCCGATGTAGACAACGCGACCGGCAAAGCACACTTCCTCGACTGCACTTCGGAACGTTTGCGGAGCTCCCACGGCCTCGATCACCACTTCTGGTCCTTCACCATCGGTCAGTTCAGCCAGTTGTTCGTGCAAATCCCCTTCCCCTCCGTTGATGGTGATGGCCGCGCCGCAACTTCGCGCCAGATCCAACTTTCGATCATCCAGGTCCACAGCGATCACCCGCGCAGAACGCGTTGCTGCGCCGGCAATGGCCCCCAAGCCAATCGCTCCAGCTCCGAAGACCAACACGGCATCGTCCGCGACCACTCGTCCCCGACTCACCGCGTGAAATCCGACCGTCAATGGCTCAACCAACGCCATCTCCGAAAGCGTAAGCTTGGCTGAAGTCAGCAGCTTCTCTTGGGGCACGGCAAAGAACTCGCTCATCGCACCATCGCGTTGCACGCCCATGGTTTCGTTGTTGCGACAGCAATTGAACCGTTGCTGGCGACAGGCGGCGCACCTTCCACAAGCCGTGTAGGGCGACACAAGAACCTGCTGCCCCTCTTGCCATTTCGATGAAACGCCCGCTCCCTTCTCCACAATTCTCGCCCCCACTTCATGGCCGGGAATCCGCGGATAACTCACCAAGGGGTTGAGACCGCGATAGGTGCTCAAATCTGAACCGCAAAAGCCGATGCGTTCGATCTTCAGCAAAACCTCACCCGGCTCAATTTCTGGATCAGGCACCTCCGTGATTCGCGAAATTCCGGGCTCGGTGATTTGAAAGGCTTTCACCCGCCAGTCATCCCAGAGAATTGCCAACTCCGCAAGTTGCGACTAGCTCTCCTCATGATTCGCCCTGCCACGCCTGAAGACGTATCCTCCATCCATGCGCTTCTGCTCGAGTTGGCCGAGTTCGAGAAGATCACGGATTGGGTCGAGGCCACCGAAGAATCCACGCAGGCAGCACTCTTTGGGGAGAATCCGACCGCGGAAGCTTTGGTCACAGAAGTCCGAGGCCAGGTTGTCGCCACTGCGGTCTTTTTTCAGAACTACTCGACCTTCGTTGGCCGCCCCGGTCTTTACCTCGAGGACATTTTCGTCCAGCCCGCCCATCGCGGCGGCGGAATCGGCCAGGACCTGCTTCGAGAACTCGCCAAGCTCGCTCATTCCCGGGGCTGTGGGCGAATGGAATGGACCGTGCTCGACTGGAACCAACGCGCGATCGACTTCTACGAAAAACAAGGTGCTGAGATCATGCACGACTGGCGTTTGGTCCGACTCAATCGCGAAGGGATCGCACAGTTGGCAAATGGTTAGAGCCGTTAAACTCCTCCGAAGCGGCGTTGACGCTTGGCGAATTCGTCCAGTGCAGCCTGGAGGTCGTCTTTTCGGAAATCCGGCCAGTATTTTTTGGTGATGACGATCTCGGCGTAGCTGAGTTGCCAGAGAAGGAAGTTGGAGAGTCGCATTTCACCAGAAGTACGGATCATGAGATCGGGATCCGGGTAGTAGCGAGTGTAGAGATGTTTGCTGAAGAGGTCCGGGTCGAGCATGCCGATTTCAAGCTTACCATCTTCAATCTGGCGATAGAGACTTTTGATCCCGTCGATGATTTCCTCACGCCCACCGTAGCTGAGCGCAAGAATCAGGGTGAGGCCGGAGTTTTCGGAGGTCGCGTCGATCGCATCATCAAGCGCCTTTTGGCAATAGTCCGGCAAATCATCCAGCCGTCCGATGGCCTGAAGACGAATATTCTGCTGCTGCAGTTCCTTGCCTTTTTCCTTCAAAAAACGCTCGAGGAGCTTCATGAGCGCATCAATTTCGTGCTTGGGACGACTCCAGTTTTCGGAGCTGAAGGCATAAAGCGTCAAAAACTCGACCCCGAGGACATTGCAGGACTCCACCACCTCGCGGACCGACTCTGCTCCCGCCCGATGGCCTTCGCTGCGCGGCAATCCACGCTCCTTGGCCCATCGACCATTGCCGTCCATGATGACGGCTATGTGCTTGGGGATGCTGGAAGAAGAGGCTTCGTTGGGCATGGAGAGGTTGCAGATAGCCGAGAACTGCTATTCCGACAAGGATGGATCATGAGAGCTCATCGCGGAAGTGATGGTAAGCAAGGGCACCAATGCAAAACTCTCTTCGCCTTCATCTTCGTAAGAGATAATGATCGTCGTTTTCTTCGGTGAGAAAGAAACGAAATCCCGATGCGGCACATCAAAAACCCGACCACTAGCGGTTTCAATTTGAAAAGGCTGGTTGGAGTTGATGGCCCGCTCCAAGAGAGACTTATCCATACCCATCAGTCTGCGGCTGATCACTAAAGATTCAAGTAGATCCATTTGTCACACAAGGACTACGCTGAAACGTTCCGCCCCCATTTTCGTCCAATCATCATGCTGAAAGCCGATCAACTTCAACAGGATCCGCGGGTCTTGGCCGCCAAGGAAACCCTTTTGGAAGCGGTGCGCGAACACTCGGCCTCCATCACCGGTCCGAAGGCGCCCGATCCCAATCTTGCCCACAAATTCGAGGCTCAAGCTGAGGAATCCACCGCTGTGCGCGGTCGTGGTCTGGCCTTGCCCTATCTTGCGAGCGGCCTGGGCAATGGTGCCTGGGTCGAGTTAACCGATGGAAGCGTGAAACTGGACTTCATCAGCGGAATCGGCGTTCACATCCTCGGGCACAGCCACCCCTTAATTGTCGAATCCGGTATCGACGCAGCTTTGACCGACACGGTGATGCAGGGCAATCTGCAGATGGGCTATGACTCCATTGAACTGGGCCGGCTGTTGCTCGATTTGGCGAACCAAGAGGGAGCGGATCTCGGCCATTGTTTCCTGTCGACCAGCGGAGCAATGGCGAATGAAAATGCACTGAAAGTCGCCTTCCAAGCCAAAGCCCCGGCAACTCGCGTGCTCGCGTTTGAGGGCGCCTTTGCCGGTCGCTCGATGGCCACCGCCCAGATTACGGCTCGCGCCGCCTATCGCAAAGGACTCCCTTCCACCTTGAGTGTCGATCGGGTGCCCTACTTTGATCATCGCGATCCTGAAGCAAGCACCAGAGCGGCTTTGCAGGCGATTGACGGCCATCTCTCAAAGTTTCCCGGCGAACATGCTCTCATGGTGGTGGAGCCGATTCTGGGAGAAGGCGGATTTTACCCGGGAAACTCGGCATACTTCGA
>JBCDHN010000260.1:0-5285 GCA_038749915.1 Verrucomicrobiota bacterium
CGACAATTCCCTGCAGTCCGAAGGTGGGGAGCTCGAAACCAACGATGCTGAAGGGGCGATGCGGCCGTGGTTGAAAATCGAAGAACCCGCCGAACCGGTTGCCTCCAGGCCGAGCAACCTGATTCCGTTTCCCCGGTTTGCGCAAATGGCGGCGGCGGCGGCGATCGCTTTCCTTGTTGGTTCCGCCGTGATGTATCTTGGCGTTCGCAATGGTGAAGAACAGGGTGGCGACTTGGTTCAGCCCAACACAGAGGAGCCATCAGCCCGCGGGTTTGCCGTGCTGGGACAGCTTTACGATGTGGAGTGGATCGGCGGGGCAACCTCCCGCGAGAAAGGTGATATTCTCGGAGCTGAGACGGTTCGACTTGCCTCGGGAATGGCCGAAATTCAATTTTTTTCCGGTGCGAACATGGTGGTGGAAGGCCCGGCTGAGATTTCGCTCAAGTCAGCGTGGGAGGCTTCTTGTCACGAGGGCTCGGTCCGGATGCAAGTTCCGCCAGCGGCTCGTGGTTTCAAACTGCATGCGCCGCAAACCGAGATCATCGATTTGGGGACGGAATTTGGGCTCGAGGTGCGCGGTGGCGAGAGTCATGTGGAAGTGTTTGACGGTGAAATTGCGGTTCGGCATCAGGGAGGCGATGAGCAGCTCATTACCGAAGGTGGGGCGCTTGGTTTGCCTGCCGATCAGCCCGCGCAACCCGCGGATTCCGGCAAGACTCAATTTCCCGATGTTCGGCAATTCGGACCGCAGGCAGTGGCCCAACGGGCTGCCGACTTTGCACGATGGGAGATGCATCGTGACCAGCTTGCAGCGGACAAGCGCCTGATTGCCTATTATACCTTTGACGGCAAGGAAACCAGCGGACTCGTTCCAAACCTCGCCATTCCACGAGAGTCGTTTTTCGACGGTTCCGTCATCCTCGCCGAACCCGTTTCGGGTCGTTGGCCCACGCTGAAGTCCGCCCTCGAATTTCGCCGTCCGGGTTCACGGGTGAGAGTTAATATTCCGGGTGAGTTTCCCGCCTTCACCTTCATGAGCTGGGTTCGGATCGACAGCCTCGACCGCTGGTACAATGCGCTGTTCATGGGCGATGGCTACGAGACGGGGGAGCCGCACTGGCAAATCCGGAATGACGGCAAGCTCATGCTGTCAGTGATGGTCGACGACACGCGTCCGAACCCCAAATCCCCGAATGATGCCGGATTTCATCGCGTTTATTTCTCTCCCCCGATGTGGGATCTCTCCATGAGTGGGGAATGGCTCCATCTCACTTCGGTTTTTGACCCGGGAGAAAGAGTGGTTTCCCACTATGTGAACGGGGAACGGATTTCCGAGCAGTTTATCGAAGACGAATATCAGATCAGCACGGTCCGGATTGGGAATGGGGAGATTGGGAACTGGGGACTGCCGTTTCGCGAGGATCCGACGTTTGCCATTCGCAATTTGAACGGTCGCATGGATGAGCTTGCGATTTTCCGGGCTGCTCTGAAGCCGGGTGAGATTGCGAGACTTTATCATCAAAGCCGGGCGAAGTCGCGATGAAGGCGGGTCGAATCAGGTTTTCGAACGCTCTTCCCCCTTTGTTGTCCCAGCGGAGCAACAACCCGTCATCCTCCTTCGTATCAGCCTTGAAAACCAGGAAACCGGATCCATAGGTAACCCGCGATGTCCGCCCGACGCTCCCATAGTTTTTGTTTGCCGATTTTGTTCACCGTGCTTTTCGCGTGTGGGGAAGGATTTTCGCAGAATTATCCCCCGGAAAAGGTGGACGATTTTTTTGCCGATCATTGCTATAGCTGCCATGACGACACCACCAGCAAGGGCGGCCTCAATCTCTATGATTTGGCCTTCGAACTGGGCAATCACGCGAATTTCGAAACCTGGGAGCGCGTTTTTCATCGCGTTGAGCTTGGTGAAATGCCACCTGCGAAGAAGCCCCGGCCGGAGGCGAAGCAAAAGAAGGACTTTCTCGACCTGCTTCACAAGCCAATGCTGGCGGCGGACCTGAAAGAGAAGCGGGAGCTGGGTAGCGTTCGGGTGCGGCGTTTAACGAGGCTCGAGTATGAGAACACGCTTCATGATCTCCTCGGGATCGATTTGCCGCTTCAAGAGATCCTCCCGGAAGATCCGGCGACGCATGGGTTTGAAACCGTGGCCGAGGGACAGCAGCTTTCCCATCACAATCTGGCCAGCTACCTCGCGGCAGCCGATGTGGCGCTGGAAGAAGCATTTGGCCGGGTTTCGCCGGAAGGGGAGTCCCGCTACAAGAATCTGATTTCCGCCACCAAGCTGGCGAGCAAGATCAACAGCGGAAACTACAGAGGACCCCAGCTGAGCAACGGTTATTCCATTGCCTGGTATATCTCGCCCCAGTTTTATGGCAGGATGGCGGCGACCAGGGTTCCTGAGTCAGGCTGGTATCGGGTGACTCTGAAGCAAACTCACGGAATCAATGCGAAAGACGGCGTCGTGTGGGGAACCTTGCGGTCAGGTGCCTGTTCCTCCAACGCACCGATCCTTTATCCCGTCGGTATTATTGAGGCAACGTCGCAAAAGCGGGACATCAGTTTCGAAGCCTGGATCCGGGAGGGGCACATGCTCGAGTTGAAACCCAACGACTCTACCTTGAAGCGGGCACCAACCGGGTCCTACGGAGGCAATGTTTCCTACAAAGGTCAGAACCACCAGAAAGCCGGGCTCAAGGGAATTGCCGTCAAGGCGATTGAAATGGAGCGGATTTATCCGAATGCGGCGAGGTGGGAGCTGCGTTCCAAGCTTTTCGCGGGAATCTCGAAAGAGGAATTGCCAAAGTTGCAGCAGAATCAGGGGCGCAAGCAATTGGTGACCCGGGCGATTCGCAACTTCGCAGACCGCGCATTTCGACGCCCCGTCACCGAGGCTCAGGTTGCCCTCTATGCCGATCTCGCGCTTCATGTCATGGATGAGCCGGGCAAAAAGCCAATCGACGGACTCAAAGTCGCCTATCGGGCAGTTCTCTGCTCGCCACGATTCCTGACTTTGGTGGAAAAACCGGGGCACCTCGACGATCACGCGATTGCTTCCCGGCTCAGCTACACCCTTTGGAATTCGATGCCGGACGAGAAGCTGAGAGCTGCGGCAGACGCGGGGAAGCTCAAGGAAGATTGGAAGACTTATCACAGCCACGTTACCCGAATGGTCGATAGTGAGAAGTCGGACCGCTTTGTGCAGAGCTTTACCGATCAATGGCTCAACCTGAAGGAGATTGATTTCACGACGCCCGATACCAGACGCTTTCGCACCTTCGATTCAGTGGTGAAAGAGTCGATGGTCGAAGAAACGCGGGCTTTTGTGCGCGAGCTGGTGCGGAAGAACCTTCCAATCACGCACTTGATCGATTCAGACTTTGCAATGTGGAACGAGCGTCTGGCCCGGTTTTACGGGGTCAAAGATGTTCCTTTGAAGATCGGTCAAGGCGTACAAAGAGTGAGTCTGAACAACCATCTCCGCGGCGGACTGGTCACCCAGGGATCTGTGCTCAAAGTTACCGCAAACGGCACCACGACATCTCCGGTTATTCGCGGTGTTTGGGTGGGCGAGCGCATTCTGGGATTGGAGATTCCTCCGCCACCCGATGACGTTCCCGCGGTCGAACCGGATATTCGCGGAGCAGTCAGCATTCGGGACCAACTCTCCAAGCACACGAACAGCGAGTCGTGCGCCGGCTGTCATCGCAACATCGATCCGGCGGGATTCGCTCTCGAAAATTTTGATGCCGTCGGACTTTGGCGTCAGAAATACGGCACCCAGAAAAAAGCAGCGGTGGTTGATCCGTCCGGCATCACTCCGGAAGGGACTGAGTTTGCCAGCCTTAAGGAATGGAAAGAGATTTACGTGAACCGTCCGGATCAACTCACCGAAGCGTTCGCCAAACAGCTACTCACCTACGCCACCGGCGCCTCCCCTCGATTCAGCGACCGTGCTGCGATTGATCAAATCGTAAAACGAGCCAAGGAAAAAAACTACGGAGTCCGGTCCATTATTCATACCACCCTGGGAAGTGAAGTCTTCCGCACCAAGTAAATCTGTCCCGAGAAAGATCCTGAGATGAAAAACGTCAACTTCAATTTTGGAAAGTCGCTCTCCCGCCGCACCGTTCTGCGCAACGCAAGTGTGGCGATGGGTTTGCCGCTGCTCGATGCGATGACACCGGCTTTTGCCGCGCCTGCCAAAGGGCCCAAAGCCAAGCGCTTTGTCGGAGTGAGCCTCGCGTTGGGACTTCATGGGCCGAACTGGGTGCCGAAAGATGCTGGGACCGGCTATACCCCGTCTCCCTACCTCAGGCCCCTTCAGGATCTTCGCGGTGATCTTACTGCAGTTTCTGGAACGTCACATCCGGGCGTGACCGGCGGGCACACCGCAGAAGGAAGCATCTTCACGGCCTGCCCGAACGCGCGAGGTGCAACCTCCCGCAACACGATTTCGCTCGACCAGCTCATGGCCAAGCATCTCGGTCACGAAACCCGGTTTCCTTCTCTCGTTCTGAACACCGGAGACAGCTCCAGCCCCTCTTACACTGAGAACGGAGCGATGATCCCGCCGCATCGGGATCCGTTGAAGGTCTATACCAAGCTGTTTGTGAACGATTCACCCAAAGAACAGGAACGTCAGGCTGAGCTGATTCGTCAGGGACGCAGTGTAATGGATGTGATCGGTGCGGAGACCAAGAGTCTGAAACGCGAGCTCGGGATTGGCGATCGCGAGAAGATTGATTCCTGGCTCGCCAGCGTCCGCGAACTCGAACAGCGGCTCGAAGCGAACGAAGCCTGGGTCAACCGTCCCAAACCAAAAGTCGGCGCCAAAGTGCCGAAGGTCGATCGCAACAACGTCGTTTCGATCCAAGCGGCCATGCTTGGCGTCGTCTCGCTCGCTCTGCAAACGGACTCAACACGCTTCGTAACGCTTCATATGCCGGGCAATGCCCGCGTTTCCAGCATTGAAGGCGTTGATGAAGGTTATCACGGCCTTAGCCACCACGGACTGGACGAAGAAAAACTGGATCAGCTTTCGATCGTCGAGCACGCCGTCGTCAATGAATGGGCCGACTTCCTCCGGGATCTCAAAAAGGCATCCTTGCTCGATGAGACCATGGTCATCCTGACGTCGAACCTCGGCAATGCCTCCAGCCACAACAACAAGAACATGCCGGTGCTGTTTGCTGGTGGAGGATTCAAACACGGTCGCCACCTCGCCTTCAACCAGAAGAACAACTACCCACTTCCCAATCTTTATCTCAGCGCTTTGC
>JBCDHN010000261.1:0-5267 GCA_038749915.1 Verrucomicrobiota bacterium
ACCAGACCATGTATTGTTAAAGTAGAAAAGCGTGAACCTGACGGCAAACACCCACCAAGGATGGTTGACACGGAGGGGATTTTTCATCGCTTTGGTGATAGTTGGACCTACGCCGAAGATATGAAAATCCCTCTCACGGTCGCTATCGTGGAATTGAAGGAAACGGGGGAAGTCCTAATGGAGTGTCCGGCAGATATTCGATTTACGGATTCATGAATCTGCTTGGGGGAAATAGTCAGACTCCTCCCAAATACATTTCGCTAAAGCAAAGTCATACCATTCCAAGTAGCCAAGTTTTTTGCATTGGAAGGGTGGCCATTCCCCCTCTTTCGTGCTCTCCAGATGTGGGCAAGTGTACCCACAATGAAAATCATCTTCGCAGAGAATCGCACCTTCCACTCTGGGTGTCTCTAAAGCTTTATCACTCATGATCGATGCCAAGGGTCTTCTGGTGAACGCCGGTTCCACTCAGCGATAATCTCGTCGTCGGTCATGTCCGGGTTCGCCTGTTTGCACATTTCGGCATGAAGGGCGCGGACATCCTCCGGGGTGACTTCATCCTCAACCTTGATGATGCGGTTAGAGGTCTCAATGATCGGGTCTTTCATCGCAAAGCGTTATTGGAAAGTTGTTGAAGTGTCCTTCTCGCGAGTTCTTCTTTGATCAGGCGCTTCCAGTCTGGGTTGAATTTGATCCAGTCGTAGCGCTCCTCAAGGATGCGTTGGTAGTGAAGAAATCTCCCGTCGTCCAAGGTGAGCAGGCGTTCCCAGTAGCCAAGCATGATGGCATCCGTTTCATCGCTCAACGGATTGATTGAGGGCGCGTTCTCGATAAGCGACTGCAACTCATTTCCCGCCCTTGAGCATTCCTCACATGGGCAAAACAGCGGTGTCTTCTTCCGACAGGTCATGATTCCATGCGTGTCGAAAGATCGCTCTTTACCTTACTCCCAATGATAGCAAACCAATCACTCATCATTATGGGCTATGCTTGGTCGTTCGGCGAAAAGAAATATCGGCGCATCGGCATCACGACCCCAACATCTTTGATTTCGACCACGGTCACAATTCGATACTTATCGGGCCATCCCAGCGCGATCCTATCACCTGCCTTCACCCCGTCGTTGAATCCAGCATAAGCGAAGTGGACGGAATCGGCCTCACGATCAACCCAACCATCATCGGGATGCGCAGCTTTTACTCCTTCGGCTCTTAGCCTTTCGATCCACTCATCTTCCTTAAGGTCGGCTTCGTGGCATATCTCAGCCCATCTCGCCATAGCGTCAGGGGGGCCGCTCATCAGTGGTATCATTTCTTTTGCTTTCATATCTGTGCGAGCCGTTCTTCAACGGCTTCAATAATGACCTCTAGATCAACGTCCTCTGCATAGTTGAGGGTCGCTGACAGAAGGGATTTTGAGGAGAAGTGGCCCGAGATAATTGGGAAAGGTTCCGGCTCAGTATATTGGAGAACGAGCGTCTGAGGTTCTTCCCCGAAGGAGAGGGAGACGAACCAAGCGAGGCGCAGTGGGCCAAAACCTGGAATGGTAACGAATTCTTCGGGCGGGAATTGGGGAACAGGATCAGGTTTGAAACTGGTTGGTCGGGACCGGGAACCAGTGACTACGGCGGAGGCTGCGCAGATGAAAAACGCTGCAATCGCCCATCGCCAAAGCGCAATCGAATCACCGGCAGGCAAGACGTGAACCGAGAAAACAGCGATGAAGATCAGCGCAGCGACACAGAGTTGGCGCAACCAGTAGTTCATGGTCTAGTCCTGTTGATCAACCTCTTCGAGGGGTGTCGTTTTGCCCTTTGCTGCTTGATCACGGGACTGAGCGATGCGTTTGAGGAAGCGTGGATCATCCTCGATTTTCTCACCCGCGAGTTTCCTTTTGACGGTTTCCCCATTTCGGCTATCCGCCAGTGAGCGGCGCAGGCGCTCCGCATTACGTCGAGAGGAACGCAGATAAGCAGTCTCCATCATGGAGGCGAGTTGATCTTCGTCTGAAATCACGCTTCCTTCTTCCACCTCGTCCACTGGTTCATACTGTTCCGCCATCCGTTCGATCACTGGGATAAGATCTTCGTTGGTTTCAGTGGCTCGTTTGATGCACTCCACGGGGGTGGTATCAATAACATGGAACACCGTTTTCCAGTCCTTCGATTGCCATTCATCACGCCGTTTTCGGGTGGTGTTAGTCGCGTCAAGGATCACCGCGTGGTGACCTGCGAGAAAGAGCGAGCGCACCATGGTTTTGGCGATGGCCCAGACGAAGGGCTCGGCTTCGGCGGCGAAGGGTTGGCCATGGAGGGCAACCCAGATCGAGTCTGGATTGACGATGGGCGCGGAGTTGTCTTTTCCCCATTTTTTGGCCCAAGTGCTTTTCCCAGCACGCGGGAAACCAACGGTGCAGATGAGAGTCTTGTCTTCGTTCACACCTCCTTGTCCTTCTGAGGGGATTTGCTCGTGTCAAAAACCTTTTGCCGTTTTTCGCTCACTTCCGGGGTGAGGCCCTCTCCGGTTAGGCGCTTTGGCCCGGGGTGTTCAAGTTGGGTGGCTCATGCCTGCCGATCCCAATGCCATTTTCGTCGAGTCCGAGGATGCCTTAGTCGCGTTGTTGAAGACGCAGATGAGGGCGACTTCACGGGCCGCGCAGGAATTGCGGAATGAGGGAGTGGAGGTGACGGAATCGATGGTGAAGATGCAGGTCAATTACACCTACGTCGGCGAGCACAATGTCTTCGACATCAAGGGCACGGAGCAGGAGCACGGGCTGAAGCGCTACCAGAAGCAGGTCAACCCGACCGTGACGCGAAACGAGACCAATACCACGCCGAAGCGGCAAAGCCAGAGCGTAACCGAGCAGTTGAAGTCGGTCGATGAAACGATCAACAGGGTTGGCGAGCGCACCTCGCAACGCACGAACGGCGAGCGGAAGGATATCGATCAAGTCAAGCATCCTGACACGGAGCAAGTCCAGAGTTCGGATGGCACCAACCAGGTGGAAACCAACAAGACCTTTAAGGACGAGGATAACAACACCATTACCTAAATGGGATCATTCCAGAACACAAAAACGCTGACCCAGGACAAGGGTGGCAAGACTAACAAGGTCCTCACCAACAATGGCGAAACGCATAAAGAAACGACGCTGGGTGAACAGATCACTCGCGAGACGGCGGATTCGACCATAGACGAGAGTACCCGCACATCAACCCCCGGCAAACAAACCGTCACGCAAACGGATGAAGAGGTTGAGACTTCGGGACGATCCGTCACGGAAGCACACGACGTCACCACAGAAAGCTACGCCGATGCAGGGGAACACACCACGGTCATCACGAAAGGCCATCGTGGGCTCAAGTCGGTATCACTGACCATCACGTTCTCCGTGCTGGGCAACCTGGACGGAAGCGAATCCCTTTCCTGTTAATGCAAACTCGAAACCCCAGCGTATTGAAAAGCCCCGGAGGATCCGAGGGGGCGGTTTGGGCGAACAAAGGTGGCATCGTGACGCCACAGATGCCGGGGCGTGCCTTACGAGGGCAAGCCTGGACGGCTGAGGACGGGCTCATCACCTTGAGCGAGAATGTGATCGCCGGTCTCGAGGTCGATCCGATCTGGACGCAGAACGAGGACGGCAGCATCACGATTGATGTGACGCTGGTTTCCTCGACCAACTCGCTGATTGAGGAAGCGTTGACCGGGACGAAAGACGGCGTGAACCAGACCTTTACCTCAAGCCAGGACATCGACGCGACCAAGCCTGCGGTCGTCTTTTACACCCATGTCGTGTTGGCGGTTGGCGTAGGCTTCCGACTGGCGACCGGCGAGGAAGACCTGCAAACGGTGGTTCTGTTAGGGGATTATCTCCCACAGAGCGGCGAGGAATTGCGAATCCTTTACCATCCGGTGAGTTCCTGATGGGCGCGATTAATCCAACATTCCTGCCCAAGGAGAACCATGAGCATACCCAAGCCGCAGCTGCGGATGAGTGGGTCATCACGCACGGGCTTGGAAAACGCCCGGGCGGAATCTACATCGAGGATTCGTTTGGCGCGGAGATCAAGGCGGCGGTCGTTCACGATAACGAGAATCAACTCACCATCCATTTTTCATCCATCACTTCCGGAAAAGCCTACCTCAGCTAAGAAACCATGGCCACACAAACTGTCCCCCACCAATACAATATCGACCTGATGCTTTGTGCGCTGCTCAATGCGTTGTTTCACCCCACGGCGACCGACCCAGGCTCGCCCGTTGAGGCTCAGGTGTGGTACAACAGCACACAGAAGGTGCTCAAGTATTACGATGGATCGGCGATACAAACGCTGGGAACCGCGTCGGGGGTCTCCAACATCGTGGAAGATCTCACGCCCCAACTTGGCGGGATGCTGGACGTGAACGGGCAAGCCCTTGGTGATGGCACGCTGGAGTTGCTCAAATTCATTGAGACAGCGAGCGCGGTGAATGAAATCACCATCGCCAATGCTGCGACTGGTAGTGGCCCGACTCTCAGCGCGAGCGGGGATGATACCAACATCGACTTGAACTTGTCAGGGAAGGGAACTGGCGGCGTCACTGCGGGCGGCTCGCCCGTGGTTACCACAGACGCCACGCAAACCCTGACCAATAAATCAATTGTCGCAACGCAGATAGACTCTGGAACGCTGCCTGCGGACCGGCTTGGGGCGGACTCGATCGATGACATTGGGGAGATTCATTCCAACCTGAAAAGCGGTGCAGATGGAACATTGATCACCGGAACGGCCGGCGCGGATGGCAATGTGGGGAGTTTCAACACAGATGGCGACCTAGTTGATTCCGCGAAATCCGCCAGCGACATTCACGCCCAGAACTCGGACACCGGAACCACAGAGGGATCGTTCGTGATCGACAGCGGAAACACCGGGCCTCGCATCAAAAACGACAGTGGCGAGATTCAAGTCCGCAACAACGCCGACAACGCCGACGCCAATCTGAAAGCCGCTGATGGTGCGTTTACGGGCGATTTGGTCGTGACGGGTAATCTGACGGTCAACGGCACGCAAACCACGGTCAACACGGAAACCGTGACGGTGGATGACAACATCATGGTGCTCAACAATAACGAGTCCGGCACTCCGTCCGAGAATGCTGGAATCGAGATTGAGCGTGGCACGAGTGCCAATGCGCAAGTGCTCTGGAATGAGAGCACGGACAGATGGCAGGCGAACGATGGCGCCAGCACCAAAAATCTCAAGCGGTCGCATCCGGCCACGATTG
>JBCDHN010000262.1:0-5262 GCA_038749915.1 Verrucomicrobiota bacterium
GCTGGCCGGGTCATGCTGTTTGGTGGGGACGACACGGTCATGCAATACGAGCATGATCCTAGGGTCGAAGTGCACGGAACAGGTTACTCCAAAATTGTCATCGGCGAGGACGAGGCCGAGAACTGGGAAGAGTATGTCGATACGATTGTGGAATCCGTCAGTGCGAACTCCGGCCGAAGCTGCATCAACGTGTCCGTCATCGTGACACCGAAATATGGGGATGAAATTGCGGAGGCTGTTGCCAAAAAGTTGCTCGAAATTGAGCCAAGAGCGCAGGACGACCCTGAGGCCAAGCTCAGTGGTTTCGCGAATCCCAAAATGGCCGATTGGATTAACGATGCCGTTGATTCCGGTCTCAAAGAAGGTGCTCGTGACGTTTCGGGTGAGCTGCGAGGGACCGATCGTTATCAGCAACGGGATGGGATGAATTACCTTCTCCCAACCATTGTTCGAGTTCCTGGTTGGGATCACGAGCTTGCGATTCGTGAATTCCTCTTCCCGTTTGCGTCGGTAATCGAGGCCCCTCAGGAAGAAATCGCCTCCCACATTGGCAAGTCTCTGGTTTGCACGGCGATCACCAAGGACCTGGAGTGGATCAACGAGTTGTTTGCGCACCCGACGATTGATCGATTGAACATTGGGAACGTTCCCACCAATCATTTGAAATGGGATCAGCCTCACGAGGGCAACCTTTTCGAGTTTCTTTACGCTCGCCGTTCTTTCCAGATTGAGAACATCGCTTAGCCCCTTTGAAGCGCCTCTTTAACGCTCTGTTCAAGCCGCGCGGCGGGCCGAAGGCCGCCAAGGGCTCTGGCATTAGCATTGAGGCGCTCACCAACGGTTTTGAGGTTGATCCGTCCATCCGTGGCTTCTCCCATCTCCCCGGTGGGGAGTTGGTTTTTGCGCCCGGCGCGTTAAGTCAGCTTGGCCAGAAGGCGAGGGGATTGGGATGTCAGCGGGCGCTGCTTGTTACCGACCCAGGCTTGAGGGCGGTTGGGCACGAGTCTCGGGCTATTGAGTATTTGGAAGGGGCTGGCTTGTCGGTGGTGGTTTTTGATGAAGTCAGGGAGAATCCGACAACCAAAGACGTCGAACGAGCTGTTCGCGTGGCGAGAGAAGGAAACGTGGATCTCATTGTCGGATTAGGCGGCGGGTCCAGCATGGATACCGCGAAGGGTTGCAACTTCATTTTAACCAACGGTGGGGAAATGAAGGATTATTGGGGCGTGGGGAAAGCCAGTAAACCCATGTTGCCCCTCATCGCAGTCCCCACGACTTCGGGCACAGGATCCGAGTGCCAGTCCTTCGCGCTGATCGCTGATGAAGTCACCCACATGAAAATGGCCTGCGGTGATAAGAAAGCAGCTGCGAAAGTCTCCATTCTCGACCCGGAACTAACGATCACTCAGCCCAACAGCGTGACTGCGCTTACCGGGATTGATGCCATTGCGCACTCGATCGAGACAGCAGTGTGCAAAAAAAGGAACGCGATTTCCTCCGAATACTCCAGGCTGGCTTTTCATCTTCTCAATTCTGGCTTTGAACAGGTTTTGGCGGACCCAGCCAATCTTGAAGCGCGTGCCAAAATGCAACTTGGAGCAGCCTACGCCGGCACAGCGATCGAAAACAGCATGCTTGGAGCGGCGCACTCGACCGCCAATCCGTTGTCTGCCAATTTTGGCACGGTCCACGGTCAGGCGGTTGGAACTATGCTTCCCTCGGTGATTCGTTGGAATTCCAGCGATCCGGAAATCGAAAAAATCTACCAAAGTCTTGCACCAGGGCTGGATTTGCGGGTTGAGGAGTTGTTGGCGAAATGTGGAATGGACAAGACCGCGTCCGAGCTCGGAGTGACATCGCAAAACGTGGCCAAGCTGGCGGAAGAGGCTTCAACGCAGTGGACGGCGCAATTCAATCCGGTCGCGATTGATTCGCCGTCTTGTGAGAAGATTTACGAAATGGCGATGTGATTGCTCTGCGGCAAGGGATTGCGAAAGTTGATTTTCTTTAAAAAAATCGCGACTCAAACTGGCGGCGGCATCTAAATTTTGTTATAGCCTGAGCCGATGAAGTCTCTCGGACTCTTAATTTGCGGTTTTCTTTTGATCGGATGGCAGCAATCCAACGCGCAATCCAATCTTGGCTTGCAGGAGTATGAGCGTCGTCAGCAGGAGGCGGCTCTCCAGCGGGCTCGCCAACTCAAAGCGGCAAAGGAAGCCGCCGTCCAGATCGGGCGCCAGGAAAGTGCCGGTCGGTCGACGCAGACCGCTAATCCGGCGGCAAGAAATCAGGCGGCACCGCCGCTTCCCCAGTTTCGCTTGGTGACTTCCACTGGAGTGGTCAACTGGACGCCGGGAACGCCCATGCCGATCCAACCGCA
The DNA here is from genome assembly GCA_038749915.1 of Verrucomicrobiota bacterium. Taxonomy (GTDB): domain Bacteria; phylum Verrucomicrobiota; class Verrucomicrobiia; order Verrucomicrobiales; family DEV007; genus JBCDHN01. The sequence continues at coordinate 2,381 of JBCDHN010000262.1, forward strand.
GGCCAAAGAGCAGGAAAAACCTCGCAGAGCGAAAAAGGAAAAGCCTGTCAAAGAGGAGTCCGAATCCCAGCTGAGGACAGTTCGCTTTTCGTTTGGACGCCAGGGAACCCGGGAGGCAGACGGTGAACAAGCGAACGTCAAACCGCTGGAACAGGCCAATACCGAACCGGTCGTTGATGTGGGGCCGGCCGAGGAGGAAGTCGATAACGAGAGCAACGGTGATTCTGAGTCTCGCTTTCCTTGGAGGTCTCGCCGACAGGACGATTCAGAAGAGGCTGAAACCGAAATGGAGGAAGTTGTGGCGATCATCGAAGAGATTCCAGAATCAGATGGAAAGCCAGCTCGGACGCGAATTCTCGGTGTCTTGATGCGAGGAGAGCAGGCTGAATCGGTTGAAGAGGAGATCGAGGCCGTTGCCAGCGTCGATAAAAAATTGGAGCAGAAGAGAACCCCGCTGCTGGTGTCGTTTAATCGGCGGCGCGCTGAAGCCCCCCAGGAGGAGGAGAATTCAGAGGACGGACCCGATGACAGCAACGTAGAAGTTGAAGCCTTAGAAATGGCCGAAATTGAATCCGAAGGGGATGCGCCCGAGGAAACGATCGGAGATCCTGAGGTCATGGAAGAACAACTGGCAGACGTAGAATCTACGGAGGAACCGCTGACGGAGGAACGCGCCTACGCTCTTCGGGGGTTGAGAAATCTTTTTGAAGGAGGCCAGAAGAAGCCGGAAGAAATGCCGGAGCCGGAGATCGCTCAGAGCGAAGACACTGAAGTTGAAGGGGCCGAAGCAGAAGAAGAGCCGATTGAAGTTGCTTCCATCGAGCCTGCCGACACGCGGAAGTGGAGAAAGTGGCTGAGTTTCGAAGATCGAGCGGTTTCTGAACCGGAAAGCGAAGAGGAAATCCTCGAAGAAAATACCGCGGACGAGAGACCCGAACCAACCGGACCGATCGACCCCAACTTCTTCGCGATTGATGCGTCCAGCGCACCGTTTCATGTCATCGACAGTGGTCCGGAAGACACCTTTATCGTGGAGTTGGACCAAGGCGCAGTTGGCCGCACCCATGGTTCCGGTGAAAACTGGACGTGGCTGGAAATGCACGACGGACTGATGGGGTTGATGAGAAAGAAACACCTCAGACCAGCACGACAGAGTGAGGTGATGAACTTCCTTGCGATGGAGTCCGGTTCGGGACTGGGCGGTCGTGAACCCATCCAATTTGTTGAGATCGACCTGCCGGATTTGCCGGAAGACGTGTCGGATGCTGGAATGTTTCTCGGTGAAGGACTGCTCCCTGCTTTGAGCGAGTCTACCCCATCTGAAGCCACTGAAGAGCCGATGGAAGTCACGGTTGAAGAGACCGTTGAGCCCGTGGTCGAGAAGGCTGCTGATCCGCTTGAGTGACGTTTTCGCCGCCCAAGCTTGTCGAAACTATGTTCCCCTGTTGTTGATTCGCATGAACCCCAGATTTATAGCAACAGCGATTGCCATGCTGGCGATCTCTGCGGCTTGGGGTGCGGAAATCAAAGACCGCATTCCTGAATCAGATGGTGCCGAGCGGAAGAGTCTGGCCGATTTACTGGGTTTGAACTCGCTAAGTTCCCGCTTTCGGTTCGTTCCGTTGGAGGTCAAGGTCTCAGAAGTGGCCGAACCGGCTGCTGAATTGGCGGACGAAGCTCTTCTCAACAAGGAACCTGCCAAACCCTTCATTCCGGCGACCATGGTCGAGGGGAAACTCACGAGCAGGTTGGACGTGGCCTATGAAGTTGAGCGGCTGAAGTCAGTAGTTGGCAAAAGCACTTCGAAATCAGCTCGCGCGCCGAGCAGTGCTTTGCTTGCCGTTCTCCAGGAGAATCAAGCCGAGCGAGAGCGCTTGCTGATGGAAGAGCGGCTCAATCGGCAAACGATGATCGCTTCCAATTCCTCGCCTCCGAAACCGAATGCGAAGCCAGAGAAAAAGGACGAGTCTCAGGTGCGCCCTTTCCTTCTGCTTGCAAAGTTGGATTCACGCAATTCGGCAAATCAAGAGCTCAAGCCTGGTGAAAAATCGAAAGCTCCCAAGCTTGCGCTTTTGCTCACGCGAAACCCAAACCGGGCCAGAACTTCGAGAAAGTCGTCGGCTTCAGACGAAGATTCGACTGCGGAAGAGCTGAAAGCGGACGGCCCGATTCGTCAGTTGAGTCCATCAGGAAGGGAATTGGAATTTAGTGCAGTTGAAAATGGGGGAGCACCATTTCACGTCTTCGATTTCGATCCGAGCGAAACCTTCCTGATTGAGTTGGAGGGTGGTGCGGTCGGTCGGGTGCAGGATCAAGGCAAAGAGTGGGCATGGCTCCAATTGGATTCGGGTCTGATGGGAGTGATGCGAAACAAGCATTTACGCCCGGCAAGTCGGGAAGAAGTGATGGAGTTTCTCGCTCTCGAGACTGCCGAAAATGGCGCCGCAGGAGAAGAGATGGCAATCGGAGTCATGGAACTCGATCTTGATGTTACCGATTTACCATTGGGCGGCTCAACCTCCGACTCGGCCCCAGACGTTCCTTCCATAAGGCTTCCGACAGAACCGGATATCCCGGTTGAGGCACCCAAAGAAGCGCTCCCGCTTGAATAGATTTCACCCAAAAATTTGACCAATTTAGATTTGAATCAAGTCCCTAACAAAGGTTAACTATTAACAATAGTTAATGAACTACTCCCCAACCTTCCTTTTTTCTTCGCTGAGCTTCTTGGTGGCACTGAACGTCGCAGAGGTTTCGGCTTCGGATCTCCGCGACCGGGAACATTCCGCTGTTGTAAAGAAGGCTGAGCAGGACATTATCAGGAACCTTGCGGACTCGGGCGGGGGAGAGGTTAGTAGCGCACGGAAGGAGCGGGCCCAGCC
>JBCDHN010000263.1:0-5251 GCA_038749915.1 Verrucomicrobiota bacterium
CCACCAACAACGCCCCCACCAGCCAACATGGTTGAGTAGGTTGCGGGGAAGTGATCTCGTCCGGAGTTCATGTTGATGTTCGGCGTCCGACCAAACTCTGTCCCAATAGCAACGAGGGTAGTCTCAAGCAAGCCCTTGGACTGGAGATCGTTCAAGAGAGCTGCAACCGCCTTATCCAAGACGGGGAATACCCCACTGGAACGGGTCTCCAGATTCTCGTGCATGTCGAAACCGCCGGTGTGAACTTCGATGACCCGAACTCCGCGCTCAACCAAACGTCGAGCAAGCAGACATCCGAGACCAACCCGCGTTTCGCCATACTCAGCGCGGTTTGGTTCACCACTGATGTCGAACGCTTCCAGTTCCGTGCTCTTCAGCAGGGTGGTAGCCTGATCATAGTATTCGACATAGGATTTCGGGCCGCTGTATTTGAATTTATCAACAAACTGAGTTCCGAGCTTCTTCGCAATCTCCATCCGACGGTTGAAACGATCGTCATTCGTCAAGAGCATCGAATTTGGAACGCCGCCATCGGGATTGGCAATAGGAAGCGGACTGAGGGAAGGATCAAGGTAGCCCGAGTTGGACGTACTCTGTCCCACGATGACGCTGTCCGGAAGAATCTCCCCGCGCTTGCCCAGCAATTCCTCTGCAAAGGGTCCCACGCGTGGGTGGACAATCGTAGCGCGCTTGTTATACCCGGTAAGCATGATGTAGCGGCCCTGGTCATGAGCACCGTTGATCGAGTGCATGCTGTTGATGATGGCCATCTTGTCCGCATGCTTGGCGAGGTTGGTGAAGTGAGGCCCAAGCTGAATCCCGTCCACATTGGTCGAGATCGGCTTGTCCCGATCAAACATCACGCTGGAGCTTTTGTTGGTACAGTCGAACGAGTCCAAATGACTCATTCCACCTGAGCAGTAGACGTAGATGAGGGACTTGGCCTGACCGCCACCGCTCTGAGCTGCGGCATTATTCATGAGGGAAGCGAAGGGCGTTGTCAGCCCGACTCCCAGGCTGAGCCTTGCGGTTCGCTCCATAAAGAAGCGGCGACTTTGGGAGTCTTTTCCGGCTAATTCTGCAATATGCATGTTCTTAAAAGGTAAAGGTTTTGGTTGGGGAGTTTGAGCCTACTGGATGAAGAGGAATTCCGGGCTGTTCATTAGCGCCCATGCCAGGTCGCGGATTCCGTCATCGCCATATTCGTCGAGAATGTCGACTCCCATGGATTGCTCATCATCGGTGGGAAACCGCGAAAGCATGGTGAAGTAGACCGCCCGGACTTTGTCTTCCGGCGCGTCCAGATCTTCAAGATCTTCGACCACTTTGGAACCACTTCCGGTCAGGCGATTGGTAATGGATCCGTTCATCAAGGCCAAGACCTGAGGAACCGAGCCGTCATAGGTGTGTTCATCGGTCACCAGGCGATCGGACTGACCGAAGGTATCGAGCAGCGATGCCCCGGGAGCAGGCTGAACCATCTCCGAAGCCCGGATCAATTCCAGATTTCCCATCCGCGGAACATCCGGAAGACGTGGGTCGAGCTGTCCCGGCTCATCAACGATGCCAGATCCGAGTCGGCGATAGTTGTTCTTCCAAGACTCATAACGCGCGAAGATATCTGCCATCGACTCGTTGTTGAAATCGACATTGAGAAGTGAGCGGAGGAAGGAACCATCGCGTCCACGAACGGTATCGATTTCGGGGCCATGGGCCAGGAGCATGAGAGAATCCCAGGCTTGCTCCGCACGCAAACGACGCAGGATCGGTCCCTGAAAGGTGTAGGATCTTGCCTGGCTGGGCTCGTCATACGTCGCAATCGACTGGTAGGCGCGGGTGTTGTAAAGCGTCCGCATGAACTGGCGCAAATCATAGTTCAGGCCCTTCATCACACTGGCCGCATATTTGGCGACGTCAGGTTGAGCAGTCTCCCTTTCCCACTCGACGGGGAAATCATGAACCGGTTCAACCAGAGCGCGTCCGAAGGCTCGGCTCCACATCCGATTGGCAATGACCAGAGCAAACCGGGGATTTTCAGGCCCTGTCAGCCACTCTGCCATGGCCTCACGACGAGTCCGGCCGCTCATTTTGGCCGGCTTGCCAACCATGGTCTTCGGACGGAAGACTTCACCACCGATGTCTTCGACGTTCATTGGGACGGGCATTTCGGCGTCGTCGAGGTCAGCCAGATTCCAACCGAGGAAATTGAGATAGTAGCGGAATTGCCGCGCCTGCTGCTGGTCTCTCAAGTTGATTCCCTGGCTCGAAGCATATTGCTCGAAATTCCACTTCCACTTCTCAGGAGCATTGGGCATTTCGCCCGCCTCGCCACCCATCATCATGGCCCCTGCAGCCCGGAACGTCGTGAATGTCCGCTGCGTTGATCCGAAAAACGCGGCCATCTCGTAGAAGTCATCCATCGTCCAATCGTCGAACGGATGGTCGTGGCACTGAGCGCAGGAAATATCGATTCCCAGCATGACCTGACCAAAATTGGAAAACGCGTCGAACTCCATCCCTGCGTCCCGCAAAATGAATCCGGAAGCCGGGTTATGCCCCATGTTCCCGGTCGCGGTGATCATCTGCCTCACCATCTCGTCATAGTGGACATTGTTGGCGAGGGACTCCTTCCAGTATTGGATATAGGGCTCGAAGTGAACTCCGTTGGGAAAGTCAGCGTCTCCGTGAAGACGATACATGTCCGCGAAATAGTTGAACATGTGGCTCGCATAACCAGGATGCGTGAGAAGCTCATCAATCAGCGCCTCGCGTTTGTCAGCCCGAGGACTTTCTGCAAACTTCAAAAATTCCTCACGGGTTGGAATGCGTCCGATGATGTCCAGGTAAACACGGCGAACAAACAGATCATCGGGAATTGGCTCGTTGAATCCAGTGAAATCCGCAGCTGCCAGTTTTTTGGCCAACAGACCATCGAGAGTCTTGGCTGCTTTTTTCACCTGAATGTCGTCACCGAGAATGGCAAACCGTTGTGCCGCTTCCTGATCCGCCTTGGTGAACATTTCCATGGGGGCAGGCACCGTTTTCCCATTGGGCAGCTTCAGGAGAATTTTGCCGTCCTCAAGACCAGCAAAAGCTGCGGTGATTTGTTTTTTATCGCTGGCTCGGGTCCAAGTCCGGCCAAATGCTGGTCCCATTACGATGAATGTAATGGCTACCAATGACAGAAGTCGCGCTAGCGCGTCGCAACGAACATTCAATTTCATTCGAGTTTGGTGTGGTGGTTTAGTACAAAAGGCTTACGACCTCAGGGCCGAACTTTTCGCATTTTTCTCGAGTCTGAGTGGTTTAAAAAAGAACTGCAAGCGTAAAAGGACTGTTGAAGCGATTAAATTCTAACATTACCTAAACAATTTTCTGAGTCCTCATGACCCCGGACCCAAACTCTCTTCAATTGCGATCCGACTTTCTCTCGGCCATCGATCCTGACCGGCATTTCTATCGCGTGCTCGATCACCTTTCAGGGGTCCTGTTTTTCGCCAAGGATCATGAGGGAAGGCTCCTCGCCGCAAACCGAGGATTGCTGCGGCGCTACGGATTCATGCGGGAAGAGGAAATCCTGGGGAAAACCGACTTCGACCTCCTCCCCCGAAGTCTCGCCGAGAAGTTCCGGGAAGACGATCTTCAGGTCATGAGATCAGAGCAGCCCATGCTCGAAATTGTGGAGCTCTTCATCAACCGGGAAGGCATTCCCGATTGGTTTCTGACGAACAAGCGCCCGATTTTTGATCAATCCAACAAGGTCATCGGCGTCATGGGAACGATCCAGAACTACGAATCGCACCAGGAATGGCTGCCCCCGGAAGAAGATATCTCCCAGGCACTGCGCTACATTCGAAGACACTTTCACGAGGATCTCTCCATCAAAGGATTGGCCGACAGCTGTCAGATGTCCGTCCGCCAGTTTGAACGGAAATTCAAACAGCACCTGAAGACGACACCACAGCAATTCATCATGAAAATGCGGGTTCATGCCGCCTGCGATCTGCTTCGCAAAACGACCCGCCAAATCGCAGAAATTGCGATTGAGCTTGGCTTCTACGATCAAAGCTCGTTCACGCGTCACTTCCGCAAACACATGGGAATCACCCCGCTTCAATACCGGAAGGAATACCGGTAAACCGCTTGCAAACCCAGGTTTGCCCCGGACACTGCGGCTTTTCGCATGAGTTCTCTCTCTTTCGCCGATCTAGGCCTCGATGCCGGATTGGTCACCACGCTGGATTCGCTCGAAATCCGCGAGCCCACCCCAATTCAGGAGCAGGCCATCCCTCTCATTCTCGAGGGCATCGACCTTGTTGGATTGTCGCAGACCGGGTCCGGTAAGACTGCGGCTTTCGGCTTGCCGCTCATCCAGAGACTCGAAGTGAAAGAGCGTTTTCCGCAAGCCCTGATCATTTGCCCAACGCGAGAACTTGCCGTGCAGGTGGGCGAAGCCCTGACCGACTTCGCAAAGAGCAAACCGGGATTGCGAGGAGCCACCCTTTACGGCGGTGCTGCGATGGACAAGCAAGTCCGCGATCTCAAAGGGGGCGCCCAAGTCATTGTGGGAACTCCCGGCCGGGTCTTGGATCACCTGAAGCGCGGCACGCTGAAGCCGGGGAACATTCAGTATGTGGTGTTGGATGAAGCCGATCGCATGCTCGACATGGGATTTCGCGATGAGATGGAGGCAATGCTCGAGCAACTGCCAGAGGAACGCCAAACGCTCTTTTTCTCAGCCACGATGAACAAGCAGGTCGAACGGCTGATCAAGAAGTACGGCAACGAGCCCCAAAAGGTGGAATTCAAGCGCGATATCCGCACGGCCGACACCGTGGCCCAGGGATTTTATGATCTACGTTGGCCTTCGAAGCGCGAAGTGATCTGCCGTTTGCTCGAGCTCGAAACCCCGCGTCTTACCATCGTCTTCTGCAATACGAAGAAGACGGTGGATGAATGCAGCGAAGCGCTTCAGGAGCAGGGATTTCCCGCCGACCGCATTCATGGCGACATGAATCAACCGATGCGGGAACGCGTCATGAAACGGTTCCGCGATGGCCAGATTTCAATCCTGATCGCCACGGACGTAGCCGCCCGCGGGCTGGACATCGACAACGTGGATCTCGTCATCAACTTCGATCTTCCCAGCGATCCGGAAGACTACGTGCACCGGATTGGCCGCACCGGACGCGCCGGCCGAACCGGGCGCGCCGCAGTTTCGAGTGTTCGCGCTGCGCGACCAAACTGACGG
>JBCDHN010000264.1:0-5250 GCA_038749915.1 Verrucomicrobiota bacterium
CAAGGGTAAAGGGAACCAAATGTGGAGTATCCACCCAAATCAGGGGGAAAGGTAACCTGATAATATCAGTGAGTATGATAGTTTAAGGTAATGTCACTGAATTTGTAGCCGATGAGAGTGGGCGTAGTCGGGATCAAGTGCGGCTTCGCTGGTATTCGGAATCAGCGGAATCTTTGGCCTTCAGCTGGGTTCTGGCTCCGTCACAGAGCTCGCTCTGCTCCTTCACCACGCCTTGCTGAAGCCTCAATCTCCTCGCTGCATCGCCCACATCTTCACTGAATCTGCTCTAAGGCACTTTTACTTGAAGCAGAAATCGTCCTGCCTGAGAAGACTGGGAATCTTATTCTGATCAATGTGGTAGATCTCGAGGCAGAATTCGCCAATGCCGAGCGAGCGAAACGTGGCTTTGTCTCCATCGCGGCATTCCAGCGAAGCTTTGAGGAGCAAACATTCACGCGGCCCTTCCAGCCACATGTAGTCGGGCTGATTCTTGATTGTCCGTTTTCCCGCCTCTAACAGCCCCGAGTGAATCTTTACCATGGAGCCAACATCGTCACAATACGCAAACACGGGTTCGGGCTCCGGGAATGCGCTGAGATCGATCTCGTAGTCGGCTCCGTGGATGATTGACAGAAGTTCGATGGGAGATTTCACAAGGAAAAGTTACCTGGTTTGCTTGCAGTAGGCCAACGGGAATCAGGCGATCAGGTTGAAAGTGAGAGATCCCTCGTCCAAGCTGGCATCGAGCTTGAGCGACAGGGTCTCCGCGCAAGCCCGGGCTACCGAGAGACCTAGGCCACTGTGACCGTCCTCGGCGCGGGACGGATCATGCTGCCAAAACCGATCAAAGAGGTGCTCGAGGTCCTCATCTTTGATTCCCTCAACGGAATTGGTGACGGCCAGCCCGGCTGGAGATTCATCCTCACGGGCAATGGTCTCAATCGTTACCTGTCCGCCGGACGGAGCGTAGCGAGCCGCGTTGGAAAAGAGGTTGCTGAGAATGGTGCGAAAAAGTGAGGGGTTGGTTTTGAGGATCTGTCCTGGCGAAATGGCGAACGTCACCGTAAGCGCCTTTTCCTCCGCCAATTGTGAACTGGGTTCCCAACATTCCTCGACGGCCTGTATCACATCAACCTCTTTCAACTCAACCTGAGAAGTGCCCTGTTCCCAACGGGCCAGGTCAAGCAGGCTCTCGACAATTCGCTGCATGTTTCGAGCCGAGGTGAGCATCTTTTCGAATTGATCATCCGGGACTTTGTCAGGAAGCAGGATCGCCGCTTCCGCCATGGAGGTCAGTTCGGCAATCGGCGTTCTCAGCTCATGAGCGAGGTCTGCGCTGAAACGACGCTCGCGATCGAAGCTTCCCTCGAGACGAGCCATGAGCCCGTTGAGACGTTCACAGATCGGGAGCAGCTCAGAGGGTAAATCCTCTCTGCCAAAACGGGTGGAGAGGGATTCGGCATCGACCTCCGTCGCAGCCTGACCCAACTCATCAAGCGGAGCCAATCCTCTCTTCAAGGCGACGATCGTCAGCCCGGCGATGGTGACCGCGGCAAGAATCCCAGCGCCCCAAATGCTACCCATCACCAGGGTTAGCGTCTGGCTGATGCTGGTAATATCGCGCGCGACAATGATCTCCGTTTGCCCTTCGGGATTGGCATAGTCGACCCGTGCTCGAAGCCGGGAACCGTCATCCAGAGTCAGGTCGATGCTCTTTCGGGAAATCGGGAGATCGGACGGGCGCTCGATGCTGCGGTCGCCAAGACTGACGGAACGGAGAAGGATGTCGCCTTCTTTCTCGCGCAACTGGTAGAGCAATTCTCCACCTTCGATGTCGAACTGGCGCCAGCGTTCTTCGTCGCGAAATCGCAGCCGCCGATTGGTCCCGCCATCACGTCGGGTAAAGGCACCGGGAGCAAGCTCCCCTTCGCGATAAAGATTGTAGACCACCTTGCGCGCCTGCTGCAGCTCCCCTTCCACCCCATCGAACAACACGTATCGCACCGTGAAAAAGACACATCCTCCTGCCACGACCAGAAACACGGCCACGATTCCGAGCAGCCAAACCAGGAGCTGGTTGCGAATCGACTTCATGAATTCGGGGCTTCCATGAAATAGCCATGACCGCGCCGGGTTTGAATTACGGGAGCGCTATCGCTGGCATCGTTCAGCTTGCGACGGAGAACACAGATCGCCCGATCGACGACGTTGCTCATCGGTGAGGTTAGGTCATCATAGACATGGGATTCGATTTCCGTTCGGGAAACAACATCGCCGCTTCGCAGCACCAGAAATTCGAGGATGGCGTATTCGCGGGGTGTCAGGTCCATCATAACATCGGCGCAGGAGGCGGTTTTGGCTCGGGTATCGACATTGAGACTGCCAACCTGCACTACCGGATCTTTCTTCTCATAGGCTCTTCGACAAAGTGCTTCGACGCGGGCGAGGAGTTCGGTTAACGCAAAGGGCTTGACCAAATAGTCGTCCGCACCATCTCGCAACCCCTGTACCCGATCCTCAACCGTGTCCTTGGCTGAGAGGATCAGAATGGGGGCCTGATTTTTTTCCTGACGCAATTGACGCAAGGCGGTGAGGCCGTCGAGTCCCGGCAACATGATGTCGAGGATGATGACGTCATAGGGATTGGACTGCGCTTTCCACAGTCCTTCGTCACCTTCGCCCGACTCATCGACCGCGTAGCCCGACTCTCGCAGGACCAAGGCGATGGTCTCACGGAGGCGTTGAGAGTCTTCTACGACAAGGACACGCATCGATGTTGCACCGGCACTATGTCATTTCAAATGCTGAGCGAGAAAGGAAAAGATGCGCCCAATCACCGCTGGATCGTCGATGTACTGGTGGGGCATGTCCGGCTGAATCACGAATCGGTGGTCGACACCGACCTCCCGGCATTTGCGGGCTAACCGCATCATCTGGCGAACGCGGAATTGCTTGTCCAACTCTCCGACACAAAGAAAGGCGGGGGGATCATCGGGAGTCACATAGGTCGTTGTACTGATTTCCAGCATCTCGGCCAGGCTCATCTCCGCAAACTGCTTTTCTGCAGCCTCACGCTTTTCCTGGCCGACTTCATCCAGGTAACCATCCTCGATCAGAAACTCTGTGGCGTGTTGTCCTGCCGAAAGCAATGCCGCCTGGAAGCGGCCCGATTGCTCGGCATTCGGTCCTCGATCGCCTTCCCGTTCACCGTCGCCAAGAAAGGCAGCTTTCGCGGCCCGGCTTGAACCCTTGGAGTGTCCGGTCACTCCAAGGGTTCCTGACAGATTCCAGCCGTCTGCCCGGGCTCGCAAAAGCCGGGCAGCCTGCCTTTCCGGAAAGAGATCTCCTTTTGGTGAAAACATCATCCCGCCGTTGTGCTCCATGACCGCACCGGCATAGCCGTTGGTAAGAAGGCCATAAATGTAGTAGGCCCGCTGATTGATCCAGAAACCCTGATCCTTGATTGACGTGATCTGAAGCATCAGAGGCACGGGTGCCGCGTCTCCCGATGGATAGAAAACGTCCATATCGACCGTCACCTCCGGAAGATCGATGATTCTGACCTTGCGATCAATGGTATGGCCGGCTGGCAAGATATAGATCCAGTTGGTATCGACCGGGTAGTTCTGCGTCTCCGCAAGGAACCCATACCAATCGTCAATCTCCGGCAGCAACCGGGCACCTTGAGCGCGGGCATTCTTTTCGTAGTCCGCTTCAATCACGACCATGCCTTCCTCGAGAAATCCGCGAATCAGAGTTTTGTCATCCAGCTTGCCGAGGCGAGGCGTCGCAAGCCCCTTGAGATACACCACCACAGGGTAGCTCGCGCCCTGGTCCTCCGGATATCTCACCTTGCAGGCAATCTCTTTTCCGAGCAGCTCACTCGTCCAGGAACCGGATTCCGTACCGTCCGCGTTCTTCCTCGTGACCAATTCCGGAGCGTGACCAACAGGAGGTTTTGGATCCGGCTTTGGTTCGGGAAGGGGGACCGGACCTGGCGGGCGCTTGCCTTTCCTCATCCGATCTTCGTCCCGATCCTCCTTGGCAGCGGCATACTCTTTCAAGCTCAGCTCACCATCACGGTCGCGATCGATTTCCCGGAAGGTTTGCCCAACGCTGAGGCGGGTATTGCGAGCGGTGAGGCCTTTCTCAAACTCCGCCGGACTTATCGCCTGGTCATTGTTCTGATCGTAGCTTCGAAATCGTTCCGCGATTCGTTGGTCGATCTGATTGTTCTGCGCGTGGCTCGCGCTCAGCCCGAGAAGGATCAAACCGGCGAGAACGAATCCACTCGGTAAAGGGTTGTTGGCGGACATGGGAGTTTTCATTCGACCGCCACTCTGCCAAGCCGAAGATTACGCCATGATTACGCGACTCCATTTTTCTCCTGAGAATCTTCCAGCTGTGAAAACTCATTGCGGGGCACAACAGCATCGGACTGCTCAGGCAGAAAGGAATAGAAGGGAAACCGTTGCTTGAAAAAGGTGCCCTGGCTTCGTTCTCATGATCTTCGCCCGCTTAGTTGTTTGAGTAAAAATCAAACCGGAACCGCGGCCCGAGCTGGTTGCCATCGCGTAACACGGTTTCACGCGCCTCCCCATTTCGCACATCGCGAACCTGAAGGTGATGGCTGGCCGTGTAGATGCTGAGTCCCCATTGGGCAGAGAAGCGCGAATCGATGATCTCAAACACGGGACGGTCTTTGGGAATCGCTTTGACGACGGGATAGATGAAGGCCCCAAAAATCTCGACCGACGCTCCATTGATCGCTTTCAGCTTTTGGCTTCCGTACTCGGTTTTGAATCCGAGACTCCACACGTCTGCCCCATCCGCAAGGATACATGGACCAACCGCGTGCGATTCGACGTTCCATTGACGTGCCCAGACTTTCTGGCCGGGAGAAAAGCTCCACCATGGACTGACACAGTCGCGGATGAAGACGTTTCCGGCTCCCGGCATTCCGCGATAGGTGAAGCGGGCGTGCTGCAGCAAAACGGGGCGGCTCGAGGCATGTTCGATCATGGAAACAGAAAAGAAATCGAACAGCAGTGGATCGTCGGTCTCCCCTTCAACCCGCAGGGACGCGACCTTGGTTTCGTAACCTGGATTTCGTTTGTCAGCCAAGCCGCCTTTGGAGATTCCGTTGTCCATCCCATAAAGACGTTTCACGGTCGGTGGGACAACGACGATTCGGCTCACGTGATACTTTCCACGCGGGAAATAGATGGTCGGTTTGCCCGTGGCGAAAGC
>JBCDHN010000265.1:0-5246 GCA_038749915.1 Verrucomicrobiota bacterium
CGAAGATCATGAAGTGTTGCCTGGGAAGAAACCCTCTCGTCTCCTTCCAAACCAGGCCAACGGCTTCCATTTCCCGCTTTGACTGAGCTTCCGTCATTTTGTGAAGCGGTTTGATCGGAACGGACGGATCTTCGCCCCGATACTCCAACAGCACGACTCTCCCTCCCGGCTTCAGTCCTTTGACAATCGACTCCATCATCTCCCGGGGATGGGAGAATTCGTGATAAGCGTCAACCATGAGAACCACGTCAACCTCGGCAGCCGGTAACCTGGTATCCTCGATTTGGCCGAGGTGCGGGACAACGTTTTCAAGGTTCTTGGCCTGCGCGCGCAACGTGATGAAGTTGAGCATCGCCTCTTGAATATCCACCGCCATCACCTTGCCCTGCGGAACATGGGGAGCGATGCGAAAGGTGAAATATCCGCTGCCCGCGCCAATATCTGCGACCACATCCGTGGGACGCAGATCCATGTTTTTGACCACTTCCTCCGGAAGTTCTTCCTGTTCTCGTTCCGGGCGTTCCAACCAGCGAATGGCACCATGCCCGACGACATGGGAAATTTCACGCCCCATGTAAACCTTGCCAATGCCGTCGCGGCTGGCCGGCTTGGCCGAATAATGGCTTGGAAGGGTATCCTCGGTAAAACCGGAGGAAGGCAGGGCAATTGAAAGGAGCAGACAGAGGCGGATGGTGGGGATGGTCATCGCCGCAACCAAGCATGTTTAGCGGGGGGAATCACGCTCAGATTTCCATGCGTTTGAGTATCTCACGATTCCGCGGCGTAGAGCCGGTATTGCTCGGCAACGTTGGCTGTTTCCGGATCTCCCAGATGAAAATACAGTCGATGCCGGAGAGACAGTTTCTCGCCGGACGGAATGGTGTAGTCGCCATCGCCGCGTTTGGCGCCCTGTTTGGCTTCGAAATGGCCGGTTCCAAAACGATTCGCGGTAATCAGCCCATAGGTGCGGGCATGCCAATGGGTCGGAAATCTCAAGTTGGAGGGATGATCGAAAATCGCGATGCCTACGGTTTTCCCACTCGCTCCCGGCCCATAATAATCGGCCCATTCAGCTCGTTTTCCCCAGGCCTCGTTGTTCTCATCGCCATGACTGTTGAGAATGGTCCCCTGGCCTTGCTTCGTTTTCCGATGTTCCACCACCATTGAGCTGGCAACGCGAATCCCCAACCCGCCATCCTTCTCATCGTGAAACGTAACCGGCGTCTCCCCGGCGTGAAGCTCAACGTCAAAGTCCATTAAAACCTGGCGCTTCTCCAGCGGATGGAATGCGAGTCTGACCTTCTCCCTCAAAACGATTTTGCCATCACCAATCCACTTGTTCCAAAAAACCAGCTCACCAGTCTTTCCCGATTCTTTCTTCTCGATCTTCTCCAGCCGAATCTCGACTTTGTGACCGCCCTGGTTCGAGTCCGGAGCCCAGAAACTCATGCCGTTCACATTGCGATGAGAAAATCGAATCGAGCGATGATGCTTGTGATCCGTCTGCTCCCCTTCGACATTTTCGACCATCGGGAAATGGCGCGTGATGTTCTCCCCGTCCGGGCCAATGACCGGATAGAGATAGGGAGCCTTCCAATCGAGATGACGCCATTCCGTGAAAAGCCGACCGTCAATCTCGACCCGAAAACGATTTTCATGCTCAGAAATCGCGACATCAGCCAAAACGCTGTTCCCGCAAGCACCAACCAAGAGCCACAACGCAAAAAGGGGTTTCATGATCTTTTGACACGGAGGCCAATCATCATTCCTTGCGGCTATCCCTCATTTGAGCGGATGGACCATTCGCCCACCCAGCCAGGTTTGCGCGACTTCGATTTCCCGAATCTCATCAACCGGACAGGTCAGGACGTCGCGATCGAGCAAGATGAAGTCCGCCAGTTTCCCAACCTCCAGCGAGCCTTTCTCTTTCTCTTCAAAGCTCAAAAACGCGTTGTTGATCGTGTAAAGCCGAATCGCTTGCTCACGAGAAATCCGTTGGCGAGGATGAAGCGGTTCCTCCATCCAGCGAGGTTGCCTGGTTAGCGCAATCCACATTCCCAGAAACGGGTTGTAGGGATTCACTGAACGCAGACTCCCAATCTTCTGCATGTGGTCGGAGCCGCCACCAACCACCACACCCTTTTCAAACAACTCACGATAGGGTTGGAACCAGGTAAGACGGTTCTGACCAAAGTGCTTGGAAAGGGTGCTGCCATCGAGGTAGAGCCACGCAGGTTGCAAGTCCGCGACAATTCCGTGTTTCGCCATTTTCGCGATGGCATCCTCACTCATAAAGTTGCAGTGGGTCACGCAGGGGCGCTTGTCTCGCACCGGAAAGTCGTTTTCAGCAATTCGGCTATAGGCATTGACGAGCGTCTCGACGGCGCCATCTCCGACTGCGTGGGCTGTGAATTGCAAGTCGCGTTCGAGCGCATCTTTCGCGATTAGATAGAGTTTCTCGGGTTCGACATAACGCATGCCGCGATACTCCGGATCCTTGATGCCGTAGGAAGAACTCAGGCCCCACGGCTCCCGCATGAAGGCGCTTCCTGTCAGCATCCCTCCATCGAGGAAAATCTTCACGCCACGAAGCCAGAGCATGTTGTTGTAGGGGCGCAACGGATGACTGGCGGTCTGATCAAGGCGCTTTCGGATGCTTTCGATTGAGCCTCCGGCGCCAACTCCACGATAGAGGTAGACCCGACAATTCAACTCGTCAGCGCGCCACAACGCTTCGTAGGCGCGAATGCCACTGTCTCCCGCATTGCGATCAGAGATTCCGGTGATCCCGACGCGGTTGTAGTCGGCAATCAGCTTGCGCAATTGCGCGAGGCGATCTTCAAAACTGGGAGCGACTTTCTTCGGTGCAACTTTGATCAACCCACCTGCGCTTCGAATGATTCCGGTCAATTCTCCGGTCGAGGGATCCCGTTCGATTCTTGCTCTCGACCCCTCGGGCAACTTGGTTTCCCGATCAATTCCTGAAAGCTTCAACGCCATTGAATTGACCGCCGCATCCGGACCGGTGCGAAAGTAGACCGGATTCTCGGGCGCGGCCTGATCGAGTTCGGCCCGTGTCGGAAATCGTCGTTCCCGTAACCGGGTGATGAACACCTGCGACATGGTGATCCACTCCCCTGCTTCCGACTCCTCTGCTCGTTCGGCAATATAACCAAGAACATCATCGACGGTTTCAAAGTCGGGAATCGGATGGGCAAACTCATACATCGCAGCTCCTGTCGAATGAGTGTGGGAATCGATCAATCCCGGTAAAACAGTTGCCCCTTCAAGGTCTACCAGTTGGGTTTGATCTCCTTTCCACTGCAGCACTTCTGTATTGCTCCCAACCGCGACTATTCGCTCGCCCTTCACTGCGAATGCCTGAGCTAGGCTGAATTCCTGATCAACCGTAACGACCTTGCCATTCGTGTAGACCAAGTCCGCAGTATCCTGCGCCTGCCCCATAAGCGGCAGAAGAAAGAACGTCAGGAAATGGGCTTTTTGCATGGTCTTGCCCGCAAGACTGTCAAAATCGAGTCTTCAGGTCAATAGGCCGAATCGCGGCCACCAGAGGGCGATGGTCGCTCGCTTTCGCCCAGGCTTCAGGATCTTCCTGGGTGGAGTAATGATAGATGAATGACCTGTCACGATTGATCTCCCGATAGATGCCCGGACTCACCATGATAAAATCAATCTTGGAGTAGATCTCAGCAAACGACCAGTGGTGAGTCCAACTCAACCCGAATCGGTCTTCCAGCTTCAAAGCCGTTAAATATCGGTCGCTGCCGAACCGCCCCTGAACGGCTTTGATCGGCACTTCGTTTCTCGTGTCATTGAAATCGCCATAGACGAGCAAATTCACCTGGGGATCATCCTCAAAGATGGTCTCGACGTGCTGACGCAAAAGATGAGCCTCGTTGCGGCGCATCAAGGCTTGATCGGCATCAGGCACAGAGCGCTTGCTCTTCAAATGGCAACCAACGAGACGAAGTTGGTAATCCGGATTCACCTGGACGCTTGCGTCTAAAATCCCGCGGCTCAGAGCGAATTCCATCTCGCCGATCCGGTAAGTCAGGTCTTTGACGGAATTCCGGGCAACGATGGGAAATTGGCTGAGGAGCACAAGATGACGGACGGGGTCAGCTCCCTCGACCCACTCCACATGAGGATATTCCAGCCCAACTCGCCCCAGACGCTTCTGAAGTTCCGCCACGTCTTCCATCGTTCCCATCTCGCAGAGCCCAAGGATGTCCGGCCGAAGTTTGGCAAAGGTCGCAACAACCGCACGTTTCTCTTCGTCCGGTTTGGGAACATCCTTGATGATGTCGCCTTTGACCGTGCGATCCTGCCGGAGATAATTCTCCACGTTATACGCAACGAACCGTATCTCAGGGATCTCTTCGTCGATCTGCCCGAAGAGTCCGCCGAGACCAAAAAACAGGGCGGACATCACTGTCCACCCTGTGTAAATTCGTCTGCTGACGATGCAGCTTCGCATCAGGCGTTCCCAGAACCATTCGAATGCTCACTCGAATGTTCCCGATCGAACTCGGTTGCCGGGGAACGCATCTCGAGCTTTCGGGTTTCCTCCTGAACCGAATATTCCGCCCTGCGAATTTCCTGTTCGAATTCGTTTCGAGCTCGCTTGAATTCGCCCATCGCCTTGCCCATGCCCTTCGCCAAGTCAGGCAATTTTTTGGCACCGAAGAGAAGGAGAACGGCTACGAAGATGATGATCATCTCCCCACCACCAGGTAGTCCCATCATAGTCTTGAGGTAATTCGGGGTTTAGAAAACGGATAGTTTAGGCCGCGGACGACTTGTCGTCATCGTCGTCACCCTTCGCCGTGACTTCCGCTTCCGCGTCTTCCATTTCCTTGCGGGCTTTCTGGAATTCGTTGAGACTTTCGCCGACCCCGCGGGCGAGTTGTGGGAGCTTTTTCGCTCCGAAGAGAAGAATGATCACGAAGACGATTATCGCGATCTGCATTGGACCAGGCATCATAAGCTTTTAAAAAGTTGGAGGTTGGTAGTTTGCAAACACGGGGCCGGTTTGCGGCTGCTTTCGTGCTCTGTCGTAGGTAGAACGTCCGTCGAGGACCGTTTCTTGCCATGTTTTTAGACTAATCCTATCTTAGTCGGACGGTAGAACTTTGCAAAGGGAAGATTTTTGGCT
Source organism: Verrucomicrobiota bacterium (assembly GCA_038749915.1). GTDB lineage: Bacteria > Verrucomicrobiota > Verrucomicrobiia > Verrucomicrobiales > DEV007 > JBCDHN01. The sequence goes on from JBCDHN010000265.1 coordinate 5,177, forward strand.
GGCAGGAAAGCCGATGTACGCTGAAAGAAGGGCCTCTATGCCCAAACCGGTCGTCGCCAGCTATTGCACC
>JBCDHN010000266.1:0-5240 GCA_038749915.1 Verrucomicrobiota bacterium
GCATTCGTGCTTGATTGGGTCGCTCATTGCGAAGGGTGAGTGGGCTGCCTCCGAATAAGTGTAAACCGCTCAACCTGCAAACGCCAATCTAACGGAAATATCACTTATTCATCCCGCGTAGTTCACCCTGACTTTGCCAGAATCGTCGACTTCACCAAGGTTGATGGCACCAGGTCCGCAAGACAACGCAGCAGCAGCCTGCTCCGGGGGGACAATCGCCACCCAACCAAATCCAAGGTTGAAGGTATTGGCGATATCGCCCTTGTCACAGTGTTCCAGGACTTTGGGAATGGCGCCCAATTGCCAGGCTGGAACCTCCAGCTCGGCGCCGAAGTCACTTAGGAATCGCTCTAAATTCTCCGGCAGGCCACCTCCGGTGATGTGCGCGAAGGCCCGAACCTGAATTTCTGCCTCCTGCAACCTGCTGACGACGTCGTGATAAAGTCGCGTCGGCGCCAAAAGTGCGCAGATTTCCTCATCCGAAAACTGCGCCGCATTCTCGCGCAGAACCCGTCGAACCAGACTCCACCCGTTCGCGTGAAACCCATCGGAAGCGTAACCGATCACCACATCACCAAGCTTTACCTGCGACGGGTCAAGCAAGTCTTCTTTTTCAGCGGCACCAATGCAAAACCCGGAGAGCTCGATCACGTCTTCTGGGACGATGCCCGGCATTTCCGCAGTTTCCCCGCCGGCCAGAATACAGCCACAGCTTTCCAGGTATTCGACCATTCCGGCAACCAGCCGGGTGATTTTCTTCGGCTCGAGCCTGGCAATTCCGATGTAATCGAGAAAGAGCAATGGATCGCCACCGGTAGTGAGGATGTCGTTCACGCTCATGGCGACGAGATCCTTGCCCGCGGCTTCCAGAAGATCATGCTCAAGCAGTAACTCTAACTTGGTTCCCACTCCATCGCAGCCCGTCACAATGACCGGTGATTCATAGCCCGAGAGATCGTAGCTCGCTGCAAACAACCCGAACGCCTGATGGAGTTGCCGGGTTTTCTGGGTTCGCTGACAGAGTTCACCGATATCGCAAACAATCTCGGCGGCTTCATGGATATCGACTCCCGCATCTTTGTAAGTCAGGGACATGAGGCGAACGGAGTTCATTCCATCACAATGTCCAGCGCGAAATCCAGGGTTGAAGAGACTTTCCCGTTCATCCATCGGTAAATCGTGCCTTCCCAAACTGGAGTCTCTTTCGCTTTTTCGCTGGAATCGGAAATGTGGAAGATCAATCACGAAAGATGCGGACTCCTGTTCGGCCCAGCCGCTGCCATCCTCCAAATCGCTCATCCGAGAATCGCTCAAGGTGTGGCTGAGCACAGCAACTTTGAGTCAGATTCGGTTGGCCGATTGAGAAGAACGCTGGCTTCGACCAATCGCATTGCATTTGGAACGGCCAAACAAGCGGAGGAGACCAGGGAGCGCCTGCGCGGTGTTCATTCCCAGGTTCGCGGGAAAGCAGCAACGGGCGTCGAAGGTCCTGCCAACTATTCGGCATTTGAGCCCGACCTCCTTTTGTGGGTCCTTGCAACCCTGGTCCTGGCAGCACTTCACGGCTATGAATTGGTTCATGGAAAGCTCCCGACCAATCGCAAAGAAGTCTTCTACGCCGATATGCGACGGTTCGGCTCCTATTTCGGGCTCGGCGAGGACGTTGGTCCAACCGATTTCCTTGCTTTCGAAGGCTACTATCATGACATGCTCTCCAATGACCTCCTCGGGAGTCATCCATTATGCTCGAAACTCGCTCAATCCATCGTCTATCCCCGCGACTCAATTCAGACTCGTGCTCTCGGACACGGACTTTCCTTTCTCCCCATTGAAACGCTCCCTGCCAAACTTCTCCCGAAGCTCGGGCTGAGATCGAGTTCTTTCTCGAGATCCCAAATGCGATTGCTCAAAACTCTGCTTCCCTCTCTGTACCCAAAACTTCCCAGAAGTCTCAGATTGTATCCCGAAGCACTCGAAAGGCTGAAGTTCGAGTCCAGCACGCCCGGATTTCGAACATCTCACCCCAACCAATGACCAAAATTCCTATGAAATCCCTGCTCTTCGCCCTCACATTGCTTTACCCCAGCCTGCTCTTGGCCGACTGGACCCAATTTCGTGGCAGTGAAGGCCAGGGACATGCGAAAGACGATGCGAAACCGCCACTGAAGTGGGACGAGGAAGAAAATGTGGCTTGGAGAATCGATTTGCCGGGCAAAGGCTGGTCTTCCCCGATCGTCTATCAGGGCAGAATCTACCTCACTACGGCAATTGCCGATACTCGGGATCAGGACCGCTCGGGTGTCGACCGCTCACTGGATACCATTGCTTTGGATGCCAAGACGGGAGAGATCCTCTGGCAAACTCAAGTCATTGAGCAGGATGGAAGACGCGAGGCCAACATCCACAAGAAGAATAGCCACGCCTCACCCACCCCACTCATTGCCTGGAATCATCTCTTCGTTCATTTTGGGCACCAGGGAACAGCATGTTTGAATCTCAGTGGCAAGGTTTTGTGGACCAATCAGGATCTTACCTACAAGCCGGTTCACGGAAACGGAGGTTCCCCCATCGTGGTCGGCGACAAGCTGATCTTTAGCTGTGATGGACCACCGGATCCCTTCGTTGCGGCCCTCAACGTCAAAACCGGCCGACTCGTCTGGAAAACGCCGCGCAGGTCAGATGCCAGCAGGAAATTTTCCTTTTGCACTCCAATTCTTCTCGAAACCGACGGCCGCCAGGAATTGATCCTCCCGGGCAGTGGAAATGTTTTCGCGTATGACCCCCAGAACGGTGCCGAACTCTGGCGATCCAACTACGGACAGGGATACAGCGTTGTTCCGCGGCCTGTATCAGGTCACGGCCTCATTTTTGCAAGCAGCGGCTACGATCGTCCCGCCATCTACGCGGTCAAGCCAGGGGGAAGCGGGGATGTGACCCGATCCAACATCGCCTGGACCCATACCGCCAAAGGCGCACCAAGAAACGCATCCCCCCTTCTTGTGGGAGACGAACTGTACCTCTTTGATGACAAGGGGATCGGGAGTTGTCTGGATGCAAAGACCGGTGAAGTGCATTGGCAGGAACGGGTTGGAAGCGACATGTCGGCATCTCCCATTTATGCCAATGGCCGGATCTATGCCCTGGACGAGCAGGGGACGACCTATGTGATTGCACCGGGTCAGGATTACAATCTTCTGGCCGAAAACCCTCTCGACGAGCGGACTCTCGCTTCCATCGCGGTCGACGGAAATGCGCTATTGATTCGGACCGAAAGCGGCCTCTTCCGGATCGAGGAAGGTTGAGAGGGTTTCAGCGGACAAAATGCGAGTAGTACGCTGAAACGGTCGAAAAAACCCCGATTCCTCCAACGAGGAACAGCGTCAGGCCGGTCGCAATCGCGGGCAGGCAATCGACCCTGCGAATGATGGCCAGCCTTACTGGCGAAGCAATCGCCACGACCAAGGCAACGAGGACGAAAACCATTTGCACGGCTCCTCCAATCAAAAATCCGAGAACGGCGATCCCGAGCGGAGCAAGGACGCCAATTTTGAACCACGGACCGTCTTCCGCAAGTTGGGTGGCCACCATCAGCATTGCGCCCGAAAGACCAATAAAAACCGAGCAAACGGCAATGATCGAAATCAGCAATTCGGTCCAAGTGATGAAATCCATAGTCGACCGCGAAAGTATCGAACTCCATAATCAGGTCCAGCGAGAAAGCCCCAAATCTCGCCTTCTCATCATTTTCTCCATTCCTTATCCATCAAATCGTGAAGTTCCCGGATTTTACACTATCCTGAATTGCAGAACTTCGACAGGCTCATGCATTCCAACGAGATCATCGTTTATGACAGCATAGACGAATGTCCTTACCTTCCGAAAACGAAGGCGAGGATGCCATTACGCCGTCCCCAGAAGAAGTTGACCGGAACACAGTTTGACCAGCGGATGTTGGAAGGAGATCGGCGCTACGGTCGCTTTCTTTATCGGACCGCTTGCGGCAAATGCCAGGCCTGTGAACCCATCAGGATTCGCGTTCGCGACTTTCAGCCAAACAAAACCCAGCGAAAGACCCTCGCCAAGGGAAACAACCAGATCTTGACTGTCGTTCAGCAACCGATTGTCGATCAAGAGCACGTGGCTCTCTACAACGCTCACAGCAATCGCAAGGGCCTCAATTCGCATGCCAGAACCACCAGCATTTACGACTACAAAATGTTTTTGGCGGACACCTGCTGCGACACCCTTGAGTTCACCTATTATCTGGGCGAAAAGCTCATTGGCGTCTCAATTGCCGACCGCGGCCGTTCCTGTCTTTCCGCAGTCTACTGCTTCTATGATCTGGATTTTGCCAAGCTCAGCCCTGGCACCTTTTCAGTGCTCAAGCAGATCGAGAAGTGCGCCGATTGGAATCTGGAATACCTCTACTTGGGCTATTACGTCGCCGAGAACTGCCACATGAACTACAAAGCCCTGTTCTACCCCCACCAGCGCCTCATCAACGGGGAATGGAGGGAATTTCGGAAAAATTAGAATGCGGACATGCCTTTGATCAGTCCTAATGGGACTCGCCCGATCAAAATTCTAAGCTGACCAAACCGATAATGCGCCGAAGGACGAAAACAGTACTATGGACGTTCGCCATCCTGGTACTGCTTGTGGGATGGGCTGCCTACTACGTGCAGGACAAGGGATTTACCCATCGTTGGCGCGATATGATCATGGCCGAGTTCGAGAAACGGGGCGTTCATGCCACGATTCGTCGCCTGAACTTGGACCCCTTGCGGGGGTTGATCGCGCGGGATGTATCCGTCTATGAGGACCCCGAACATAAGATTCTGCTGATGTCGATTTCGCAGATCGCGCTCGATATCGATCCGGTAAAACTGCTTTCGGGAAGTCAGTCGATGCGCGCCTTTGAGGTCCGCAATGCTCAAGTGACGATTCCACTCGATCCGCAACGTAAGTTCAAGGGCGAGCAGCTCAAGCTCGAAAATCTAAGCGCGAGAACCCTCATGCGCCCCGATCATATCGAGATCGTGAGGGGTCGGGCCATTCTTGAGGGACTGGAGGTGAGTGTTTCCGGTTCTCTGTTCCGGCCAAGCGTGGCCTCACCTGAGCCCGCTCCAGAGGACGAAGCGCCAGCCATCCCGAAAGAAGAGGAATCGGCATCGCAGAAAAACAAGGATCACCTCAAAATCTTGCGGGACCGAAGGCAGTCCATTGCCTCGGCCTTGGAC
>JBCDHN010000267.1:0-5237 GCA_038749915.1 Verrucomicrobiota bacterium
CGCTGAGAGACTTGAGGGCACGGTTGCCAGCACCAGTCACCGCCCGGCCATGGCGACCGTTATCGAACAGAGCATCGACAGCTTCCTGAAGCATCCGCTTCTCGTTGCGGATAATTACGTCTGGCGTCTTCAGCTGAAGCAGGTTCTTCAGTCGGTTGTTCCGGTTAATGACTCGGCGATAGAGATCGTTGAGGTCGGATGTCGCGAAACGTCCACCTTCCAGAGGAACCAACGGACGCAAGTCTGGTGGAATCACCGGAAGAACCTCCAAAATCATCCACTCGGGACGGGTGTGTGAGCTGGCGAAGCCTTGGGCAAGCTTGAGGCGTTTGGCCAACTTCTTCCGAATCTGCTTGGAACGAGTCTTGGTCATCGCTTCCTCCAACTCGGTCACCAACTCAGCCAAATTGGTCTGCGCCAGAAGTTCTTTCACGGCTTCAGCACCCATTCCTACGCGGAACGAATCTTCGCCGTATTCTTCCTCTGCCTCACGCCACTCCATTTCCGTCAGCAATTGACCGGCTTCGAGTGGAGTGTTGCCAGGATCAATGACAATGTAGTCCTCGTAGTAGATGACGCGCTCCAGGTGGCGGGCGCTCATATCGAGCATCAAGCCAATGCGCGAAGGCATACACTTGTAGAACCAGATGTGGCTGACGGGAACCGCCAACTCGATGTGGCCCATGCGCTCGCGACGGACCCGGCTCAGGGTGACCTCAACGCCGCAACGATCGCAGATCACGCCTTTGTGCTTGATCCGCTTGTATTTTCCGCAGGCACATTCCCAGTCCTTCGTAGGACCGAAAATACGCTCGCAAAACAAACCGCCTTTCTCGGGTTTGAACGTGCGGTAGTTGATGGTTTCCGGATTTTTGACCTCGCCTTCACTCCAAGAGCGAATGACGTCGGCTGAAGCCACAGTGATGGTGACTTGGTCAAAGCCTTTACCCTTTAGCTCGCCGCCAAAGAGTTCTTTCAGATGGGATTGGACACTATTTTCCATGGGTGGAGAAACTTAAAATTTGATTGAGAAGAAGGGGTTTAGGCAACGCCAAGACTTTCGATTTGCTCGGCTTCGGATTGATTGCTGGGACCGACTTTCACGTTCAGTCCCAAGCTCTGCATTTCCTTGATCAACACGTTGAAGGATTCCGGCGTGCCGGCCTCCAGGTTGTTGTCGCCTTTGACGATGGCTTCGTAGATCCGAGTTCGACCTTGAACGTCGTCGGACTTCACAGTGAGGAGTTCCTGAAGCGTGTAGGCAGCTCCATAAGCTTCGAGCGCCCAAACCTCCATCTCACCGAAACGCTGACCACCATACTGAGCTTTACCGCCCAGAGGCTGCTGCGTAACGAGGGAGTAAGGACCGACTGCTCGCGCGTGGATCTTATCCTCAACGAGGTGACCAAGCTTCAGCATGTAGATGATGCCAACCACGACTTCCTGGTGGAATCGATCTCCGGTCCGTCCGTCAAACAGCTCGGACTTACCGTTCTCCCCGATCCAGGTGTAGCCTTCGACCTTCTTGGCTTCCTTCATGTACTCCATCACCTTCTCTTCGGAAATACCGTCGAAGACCGGAGTCGCCACTTTGAATCCAAGCGCTTTGGCAGCCACACCCAGGTGCGTCTCCAAAACCTGACCAACGTTCATCCGGCTCGGCACCCCGAGCGGGTTGAGACAGATATCAACCACCGTTCCATCGGAAAGGAAAGGCATGTCCTGCTCAGGAACGATGTTTGCCACCACCCCTTTGTTTCCGTGACGGCCAGCCATCTTGTCACCAACACTCAGCTTCCGCTTCTTGGCGACATAGACCTTCACCTGCTTGATGATACCAGGATCAACCTCGTCTCCGGTTTCGATGGAGTCGAGTCGGGTATCCCGTTGCTCATCGGCGTCGCTGAACTTCTGCTCAAAGCCACCAATGATCTCGACGATCTTCACCCGAATCGGGCTGGGATCGATCTCAATCGTGTCGTAGCTCTCAGCCAGCTTGCGAAGCAGGGTCTTCGTGATCTTCTTGTTGGCAGGAATGACGATTTCGCCGGTCTGACCATTGACGACATCCAGTGGGATCTTCTCACCGAGAAGCACGTCACTGAGTTTTTCCGTCAATTCGTCGGTCAACTCTTCGCGCTTCCGCTTCCACTCCTCATCGATCTCCTTCATCTGCTTCTCCTTCTCCGCCTTGCTCAGCTTCTGGCGGGTCGGAGTGTTGCGGGAGGAAACCCGGACGTCCATCACGATGCCGGTGCAACCGGACGGAACCCGAAGGGACGTGTCTTTGACGTCGGCTGCTTTTTCACCAAAGATGGCGCGAAGCAGTCGCTCTTCCGGAGCCAATTCAGTTTCACTCTTCGGAGTGATTTTCCCGACGAGAATGTCTCCCGGTTTGACCTCCGCACCAACGCGAACCACGCCGTCTTGGGCCAGGTTCTTGAGCGCTTCTTCACCGACGTTGGGAATGTCCCGGGTGATTTCTTCCGGTCCGAGTTTGGTGTCTCGTGCACCAACCTCGAACTCATCAATGTGGATTGACGTGTAAACGTCTTCCTTCACCACACGCTCACTGATAGTGATGGCATCCTCAAAGTTGTAGCCGTTCCAAGGCATGAACGCGACAAGCACGTTTCGCCCGAGCGCCAACTCGCCGTATTCGGTATTGGGACCATCGGCAAGAATGTCACCTTCCTTGATCTTCTCACCAAGGCGAACGATCGGCTTCTGGTTCATGCAGGTGCCCGCATTCGAGCGCATGAATTTCCGCAGCGGGTAGATGAAGATTGCCTTGCTCTTGTTTGGCTTGACCGAATTCGGGTTGGACAGAAATTCGCGATCGGTGACCGGAAGTTTACCGTCCTTGGTCGTGACAATCATTTCGGCCGTTGCCGCTGCCACGACTCCGTCGCCCTCAGCCACCATCACAGCTCGAGAATCCTGAGCCACTTTGGCTTCCATTCCCGTTCCGATATACGGTGAATCCGAAATCAAAAGCGGGACACCCTGACGTTGCATGTTCGAGCCCATCAAGGCGCGGTTGGCGTCATCATGCTCGAGGAAGGGGATCAACCCGGCAGCGACCGAGACCAACTGCTTGGGAGAGACGTCCATGTAGCTGGATTGGGTCGGCTCCAAATCGAGGAAGTCACCGCGATATCGAACCGTGATTCGCTTGTTCAGGAACTTGCCCTTGTCATCGAACTCATTATTCGCCTGGGCAATGTAGTGCTGTTCCTCTTGGTCAGCCGTCAGATACTCGATCTCCGGCTTCACGACCCCTTTCACAATCTTGCGATACGGAGTTTCGATGAACCCAAACTCGTTGATCCGGGCAAAAGTGGACATCGAGTTGATCAGTCCAATGTTCGGACCTTCCGGTGTCTCAATCGGACAAATCCGCCCGTAGTGGGAAGGATGGACGTCTCGAACTTCGAAACCAGCCCGATCTCGATTCAATCCGCCCGGTCCCAGGGCCGAGAGACGACGTTTGTGAGTCAACTCCGACAACGGGTTGGTCTGATCCATGAACTGGCTCAGCTGCGAACGACCGAAAAAGTCGCGCACCACGGCGCTGAGCGCCTTCGGGTTGATCAACTTCTGCGGCGTCATCCCTTCGATATTCACATCAAAGAGGGTCATCCGCTCCTTCACCAGTCGCTCGGTCCGAGCCAGACCAACCCGGCACTGGTTGCCGAGAAGTTCGCCCACGGCACGAACGCGGCGACTTCCAAGGTGATCGATGTCGTCGAGAACGCCTTCGTTCTGCTTCAGCTTCAGCAGATACTTGAGCGCGGCGACAAAGTCTTCTTTCACCAGAACGCGTTCGTCGTCATCAACGCCAACGTTGAGCTTCTGGTTGATCTTGTAGCGACCAACGCGAGTCAGATCGTATTTTTTCGGATCGAAAAACAGACGCTTCAGCAACGCGCGAGAGTTCGGAACGGTTGGCGGATCTCCAGGCCGCAGGCGACGGTAAATGTCTTTCAAGGCTTCCTCTTCGTCGTGGGCCGGATCCTTTTTCAGAGACTTGATGAGGATGTCATCCTTGCTCGTGTCGACAACCGGGATCTTTTTGTGTCCCAGAGCGAGAAGCTGCTTCACCACTCCGATGGTCATCGGCTCATAAGCCTTGCAGAGAATGATCTCGCCATCGAGAAGATCGCTGAAGGGGACTTTGGAACTAAGGACCTCTTCATCGATGTCCTCCCGGAGCTTTAGATCCTCCACATCATAGAATTCGCGGATGATTTCCTCATCGGTGCCAAATCCAATCGCCCGCAGGAAGGTGGTCGCCAAAAACTTGCGACGGCGGCGGCGGCGATCGAGATAAACGTAAAGAAGGTCGTTCGTATCAAATTGCACCTCAAGCCAGGAACCGCGATCCGGAATAATCCGGAACCCGTGCAGCTCTTTTCCATTCAGGTGGTAACTGCGCTCAAAGCAGACCCCCGGGGAGCGGTGCAACTGGCTGACCACAACCCGCTCTGCACCGTTGATCACGAATGTACCCCGCCGGGTCATGAGAGGAAGTTCTCCCATGTAAACGCGCTCTTCCTTCGTGCCCTGCTCCTCCTTCAAAGAGAAGGTCACGTAAAGTGGGGCACTGAACGTCTCTCCCTCGCGGAGAGCTTCGAGTGCGGTCAGCTTGGGATCACCGACATCGTAGGTTACGAAATCCAGTGTAAATTTCTCGTCATAACTGTCGATCGGGAAGACCTCTTTGAAGACAGCATGCAGTCCGGTCATCTTGCGCTTGCTCGGAGGCACGTCACGCTGAAGAAATTCTTCGTAGGACTCAACCTGAACCTCAATCAGGTTTGGGGGAGTGATAGGCTCTTTAAGTTTACCGAAGTAGCGTCGTTCTAGTTTGTCCATGCTCGTTGGAGTCTAGGGTTGTGGCGTTATGATTTAAGTGAGCCGCGAGCACGCTCGCGGAAGGTTTTCCGGAGGCTTCGATCCGGATTCGTTTTGGGCCGACTGAAAAAAGTTATCGATTCCAGCCGTATGATTGCTATAGTACTGAGTATAACTGGACTACACCCTCACCTAACCGACACAAAAACGCCCATTCGGGGTCCATCATAGACCTCGAACTGAGCGTTACGAGTAAGACTAGGGAGTTCTAAATTCAGAGAAGGCCGGGGACTCTCGTCGAGAAAGGTTTGATGAAAACGGGCAGAGCAGAGTTACCAACTTTGTCAATTTTCAACGCAGGTGCAAAATCCGAACGGTAG
>JBCDHN010000268.1:0-5201 GCA_038749915.1 Verrucomicrobiota bacterium
CGGATTCGCAGGAGAAGGAGATCATTGTTCCTACCAAAGCCGTGAACGAGCTGCAACGACTGTTGGCGGATGCGGGCGAGGTCAAAATTTCTGTGAGCGACAGCCAGATTGCCTTCGAGCTCAATGGATACCTTCTCACCAGCAAGCTGATTGAAGGAAATTACCCGAATTTCCGCCAGGTGATTCCAGGTGAGACCAAGCACCGGGTCACGATGGATCGGGAAACGCTTCGAGAGATCGTCCATCGCGTTTCCCTGCTCACGAGTGACAAGTCGAGCTCGATCAAGATGCATTTCACCGAGGATAATATTGAGGTGATGGCAAACTCACCTGACGTCGGAGAGGCCAGAGAGTCCCTTCCGGTGTCCTACAAGGGCGATGAGATGTCGATTGCCTTCAATCCGGAGTTTCTGATGGCGCCACTTCGCAATCTGGAAACGGACGAGATTCATCTCGATTTGATTGATGAAATGAGCCCCGGTGTTTTGCGGATCAACGAGCCGTTTCTTTACGTCCTGATGCCGATGCGGGTGACGGGGTAATTTTCCCCCGAGATTCGAGCGGATTCACGTGGCTGCCTGCTCGGTGCGCTTCAGATCTTCCGCAATTTTCGCAAGCCGATCCAGTTGGTGTGTTGGCAGCTTGTCGATGTCGATGCGTTCTCCGGAATTGAGAAGAATGCTGAACACCCCCTTTTTTTCCTTTGGTTTGGTGCGTTTGTCCGCGTCGCAGACGTCATTCATCGAGTAGACGTCGAATTCGAGCGAGCCGGTCATTTTGTGGTGAATCACGCAGATTCGCTCGTTGGTAATGGCAACCGATACCGGACTGGTCAGGCGAACCGGACCGGTCAGACTCAGGGCGGGAAGGTCCTGCACCGCAATGTAATAAATGTCTTCACCTTCCTGGAGCGATGAGCTCAGACTATTGAAGGCATCCGTGAGCATTTCGTGGTCCTGGCCATCGTCTTTGAAGTTGGCGATCGCCTGATGAAGGTCGAAGACATCGGAGATGGGGGTCCAATCCTCAAGACCTTCGTAGAACACGAAGTCCGTGGCATTGATGGAACCTTCATTGAGGAGTTCCACCAATTGATTTTGGCTGTAAGGGCCAATCGGGGTTTTTTCTCCGAGGCGAAGGACGGAGAAAATCTGATATTCGGGCAGCTCAGCGGTACTCATGGCAGGGGTTTAAGGGTTTGGGGCTTTGGGCAAGTCCCATGATGCAACAACAAGCTGAGACCGATGATCAGGGAAGTGCAGGTAGAGAGACAAGGGTGAAATTTGGTCAATGATTGATCGATTTGCGAAGCGGCTATTCAAAGGATGGGGCGGTTGACTTGATGCTTGGAGAACGGGAGAAGCCAGATTTACAGGCTGTTTTCCATCCTGAGGTGATGGAACAGGCGTTGCGCTGCCCACCTTTAACCCGTATCTTCAGACTATGTACGACCCACGGATTGATGAACTAGCCCGCCAACTTGTCCGCTACTCAACCGGCGTAAAGAAGGGCGACAAGGTGTTGATTGAGGCTTTTGATGTTCCTGATTCAATCGCCATTGCTCTGGTAAGAGCTGTGCGCGCGGTGAAGGCAACTCCCCTCGTCAATATTCATCAGGCAAAGATCAGTCGCGAGTTGGGACTTTATGCCACTGAAGAGCAATATAATATCATCGGTCGGCAAACGTTGGATCAAATGAAGGGAATGGATGTTTATATTGCGATCCGCGGAAGCAATAACATCAACGAACTCAGTGATGTTCCAGCAGAGAAGATGAAGTTGATCGCATCGAAGATGCGTCCGACGCTCAATCATCGAGTCAACAAGACTCGTTGGTGTGTTTTGCGTTGGCCGACCACGGCAATGGCTCAACAAGCGAACATGAGCACCGAGGCTTTCGAGGACTTTTATTTTCGTGTCTGCCTCTTGGATTATAAGAGCATGTTACCTGCGATGCGCTCGCTCAAGCGGATGATGGATGCAACGGACCATGTGCATATTATGGGACCAGAGACGGATTTGCGCTTTAGCATTAAGGGGCTGGAAGCGATTGCCTGCGGAGGAACCCATAATATTCCAGATGGTGAGTGTTTTACCGCTCCTGTGAAAGAATCGGTGGAGGGGAAACTTACCTACAATGCCCCGACCGTATATCAGGGAACCGCTTTTGATAATGTTTGCCTCGAGTTCGAGCGTGGAAAGATCGTCAACGCAACGTCGAGCAATACCAAAGCGCTCAATCGGATTCTCGATTCGGATGCCGGTTCTCGCTATATTGGTGAGTTCGCGATCGCCTTCAACAATGAGATCAAGGAGCCGATGCGTGATATTCTCTTTGATGAAAAAATCGGTGGTTCTTTCCACTTCACTCCAGGGCAAGCTTATGAGGGTGTTGCTGACAATGGAAACCGAAGCCAGGTGCACTGGGACATGGTTCAAATTCAGCGCAAAGACTGGGGGGGAGGAGAGATCTACTTTGATGGGAAGCTGATTCGCAAAGACGGTCTTTTTGTTCCAACGAGCCTTCATCGATTGAATCCCAAAGGAGCGGCGCCCAAAACCACCGTCGCGCGCAAAAGAGCTAGAGCAGTTGCCAACGCCAAGAAGGCTGGATGAAGCTGATTCTATGTATTGGGATTGGCGGATTCATTGGTGCGATCTGCCGTCACTTTCTCGCTGGTGCGGTCGACCGCTGGCAAACCTTGTCCGGGTTCCCTTGGGGAATTTTTGTAGCGAATATCGTGGGATGCCTCCTGATCGGAGTATTTCTAGGTTATTCCCTCCACATCAAAACCGTCTCGGAAGAGGCAAGGCTGCTTTTCGTTACCGGGTTTTTAGGCAGTCTCACGACCTTTTCCACCTTTAGCCTTCAGACCCTCGAGCTGTTTCGCAACGACCAAACCGGGTTGGCGCTCGCGAACATCGGGGCAAGCGTTGTCGTTGGGCTGCTGGCCGTTTGGCTTGGGTTCGGACTGATGTCCTGGTTCCGATCCTAGAGGTTCTTGATGGCGATTTTTCGGAACATCACGGGATCGTTGTGACCCGCGAACCCGAAGTGACCCTTCTTCAGGTTTTTACCAGGATGAGGGCGTCCCTTCATGAAATCCTTTTCAGTAATCTTGCTGAGATCCGTATCAACGATGACGGAACCATTCAGTTCCACCTTGATGGTTGAGCCCTTGATTGTGACTTCTTGGTAATTCCACTGGCCAACGGGGCGAAGGTAGCCGCGTTGAGCGGGAACCATTCCGTAGGGGCTTCCGTGATATTGGCGTGGATCAAGCTTGGCATACTTCTGCGCGGTATTGTCCAGAATCTGAAGTTCACACATCGCACCATAAGCAGCGTCCCCTTTTCCTGGATAACGAATCGCAAGACCATTGTTTCCTCCCGGAGGAAGTTTGAATTCAAGGCGGATCACGTGGTCGGTGTATTGCTCATTGGTGAAGAGCACGCCACCATGTCCGGGCTTGCAGCGAATCGCTCCATTCACGACTTCGTAGTTGTCAATCGCGCCCTGCCAGCCGCTCAAGTCCTTGCCATTGAAGACCGACTTGAAGCCTTGGGCGGCGTCATTTCCGCGAAGGAGTCTGTTGGCCTCTTCTCCCGAGAAATCCTTCACGAAAATGTTTCGCCAGCGAATCTCGCCTCCGTGAGTTTGAAGATGAATAGGCCCGGTTGGAGGAAGGGCAGCACTGCGGTCCCAGTAATTGTGCCAAATGGCGCCATCGACGACAGGTTGATCGTTGAGCCAAACCCAGGTCCTTGAGCCGAGCTGACGAATCTTGAAGTTGTTCCATTGGCCAAAGGGCTTATCTGCCAGGACCTTGGGATCTTTACCCGGTGCACCAGCGCTGTTGTTCCAGAGGCCACCGGAGCCCTTGTCTGCGCCAATTTTCCACTTCTTCTCGTCGGTGTAGTCCCAGATCTGAACCTGTGGAGTGCCCCGCAGGTAGATTCCGCTGTCCGCCTTGGCCACCGTCTTGTAGTCGATGTGAAACTCGATATCGCCGAAATCCCGTTTGGGAGTTGCGTAAGGGCCATGGCCATCGTTGACCAACTCGCCATTTTGCACGGACCAATGAGTCGCAAATTCCGCCTTCTGCTTCTCAATTTCAGTTTTGACCGCAGCTTCACCCTGCTTCTCAGCCTTGGCCCGTCCGTGAGGATTGTTCCCATGCCATCCATCCAGATTCTTCCCGTTAAAGAGGGCGGTGAATCCTTTTGGCGGAGCCGTTGCGCCAGATTCAGCGTTGGCCTTTGCGACCATTTTGGGTTTGGTCGTGACATTTGAGACGCTGGAACTGAAGACGGGATCTTCCCTGTCTCCTTTCGATAGCAGATAGGCGAGCAGATCCAGGACATCGTCCTTCTCGAGCGTATTGATCAACCCGGGAGGCATCATGGAAACCGGCGAAGGTCGCATTTCTTTGAGCAACTTTCGATCGACGTTGGTGGTGTCGCTCGGCGCATACATGTTTGTGCTGACCCGGAAGGTGTCGCCGCTCAGATTCATGATTCTTCCGACCACCGTGCTGCCGTCGTTCATTTCAAAGATGAGCGCTCCGTACTGATCCGAGATTTCCTTGCTTGGATTGGTGACGGTTTCGAGCAGGTCGCGCGGGCTGAATTTTCCGGCGACGCTGGTCAGATCCGGGCCGATGGCCCCGCCTTCCTGACTAAAACGGTGGCAAGCGTAGCAGCCGGTTGTGCCAAAGAGGTTCCGTCCGTTCTCGTAGTCCCGATTCCCTTCGAGGCCCACGTGAATCACGTCATCAAAATCATCAACCGTCCAATTTTTGACAAAGCTGCGGGCTTTGAAGCTGAATTGCGGGGCGGTTGATTCCGGTTTGGCTTCCAAAATGGGTTTCAGGGAGGCTTGCTGCTGTTTGGTCAATTGAGCGACCGCGTCCTTTTTGATGTTGTCGATAAAGTTCCCGAACGCGGCACCGCCCTTGTAGGTTTTTGCGCGCACAAACCATTGGAAATAGCTTTTCTGAAGGGCTGGAGTCCAGCCGTCCTTTGCCAGACGCAGGTTCTTTGCGTAGGCGATTTGTTCTTCCTGAGACGGTGCGCTGTTCAGCAACTGGATTCCTTTTATCGGGAGTGACTTCGCTCCAAGAGCGCCAAGCAAGGCCGAAAGCTCGATGTTTTCTTCCGCTGATTTTGCCGGAAACAGTGGATCGAGATGAGCAATCATC
>JBCDHN010000269.1:0-5191 GCA_038749915.1 Verrucomicrobiota bacterium
AATTGACGAATTGCCTCAACATCCGGTTCGCGCGGTGTCTCAACGCAATTAGTCTTCTGCTACACTTTTTCTGACGAAAGGCATCCTCGCATCAGACATAATGCGGTTTGTCTTTTAATCGAACCTCAACACTCTGACCCCTCCCATGAGCTAAACCAATGAACGCCTTGCCCCAACTATTCCTGATTGTTTCCCTATGCACCATCTCTTCTGCTTTTGCCGAAAAAATCGTGTTCCTCACCGGGGATGACGAATACCGGTCCGAGGAATCCATGCCCATGATCGCTAAGATCCTGGAGCGAGACTACGGTTTCGAAACCGTGGTTGGCTTTTCACTCAACGAAGAAGGACTCATTGATCCCATGGCCCAGGACTCCCTCACCATGACCGAAGAACTCGCCAACGCCGATCTGATGGTCCTCTTTCTTCGTTATCGCGGCCCCAGCCATGAAGTCTTTACCAATATTCTCAGCTATATCGAATCAGGCCGACCTATCGTCGCATTTCGCACATCGACTCATGCGTTCCGCTTTGCTCCCGATCGAAAGCTGAACGATTGGGGCTATCAGAACGACCCTGAGAAAGTTCATAGCCTGGCGGGAGGCGAGCGCGTCCGTGAGTTGCTCGGGCAGAGTTGGATCACCCATCACGGACATTTCGACGATGGGATGAAGCCGCTTACCAAGGTCGATATCAAGGTGGATCAAGCACAACATCCCATCCTGCGAGGTGTGGAACCATTCGAGGCCTACTCCTGGCTTTACCATGTAGAGGGCGGCGGAGATACGCTGGCTGGCGATCCCATCCTGTTGCTCGAGGGAACATCTCTCCAGTCGCGACATGAGAAAAATGGCAACACGGATCGTTATCCCCTGACTAACCCGGTGGCTTGGACCAAAACGCACAAAGGAAATAATGAACAGGAAGGCCGGGTGTTCACAACGACTCTCGGGCATCCCTACGATTTCAAGCTCGCACCAATGCGTCGTCTTTCCATCCAGGGCATTCTCTGGGCTCTGGGGAGTGAAGATCAGATTCCAGTCGATGGTGTGGGAACCAAGGTTGTCGGGAAGTATGATCCGGCGAATTCCGGCTTCGGGACGGAAAGGTTCAAGGCCGGACTAGCCCCGGAGATGCTCAAGAACTGAAGCATCCGCATCTCCTTCGCATTATTAATCGTGATCAACAAGTCTCTTCACCTTTTCTTCGCTTTTTCGATGCTCCTCGCGTCGCCCGCGTTTGGCCACCCCCCCAATGTCTTGTTCATCCCCATCGATGACTTGAAGCCGATGTTGGGATGTTATGGCGATGAAGCCATCCAGACGCCCAATATCGATCGCTTGGCCGGGCGGGGCACGGTCTTCCTCAACAATGCCTGCCAGATGGCCGTCTGTGGCCCTTCCCGAGCCAGCCTCATGACGGGCCTTTATCCCGACCAGACTGGCGTCTGGGATTTGCGCACGAAAATGCGGGAGGTGAATCCCGATGTGCTGACCTTGCCGCAGTATTTCAGGACACAGGGATATCAGACGACGGGTCTGGGGAAGACCTACGACCCTCGTTGCGTTGACAACGCCAAGGACTTGGATGCGCCTTCCTGGTCCATCCCCTACGGGAGTATCTCTCCCGCTCGTTCGATGGAGCACTACGGCGATTTCGTGAGTCCGATCACGATTGAGGCGGGGAGGCGGGCAGAAGCTCAATTAGAGGGGAGGGTTTTCGAAGCCAGTTGGCTGAGGAACGAAGCACTTGCTGAGATCAGTGAACCGATGACGAAACCGGCGACCGAAGCGATGGATGTTCCCGATGATGCCTATCGGGACGGCGCTTTGGCCGATGCCGCGATGAAAATGTTGGACCGCCTTGCGGCCACGGATCAGCCCTTCTTCCTGTCCGTTGGCTTTCATAAGCCGCACTTGCCCTTCGTCGCGCCGAGGAAGTATTGGGACCTTTATGACCGGGATAAGATCGATCTGGCTGATTTTCAGGCTCCACCGAAGAACGCCCCGGAGATCGCGATGAAGGCGTTCGGTGGAAACGGAGAACTCGGCTCTTACAGTGATATCCCCAAGGAGGATGAGCTTTCGCCCGAAATCCAGAAGCGTCTGATTCACGGATACATGGCTACCGTGAGCTATGTGGACGCACAGATTGGGAAATTAGTGACGCACCTGGACAGACTGGGGCTGACCGAGACCACCGTCATTTGCCTTTGGGGAGACCATGGCTTCCATCTCGGGGATCACAAGATCTGGACCAAGCATACGAACTTCGAGCAAGCAGTGCGCTCGCCCTTGATCATGGTGGCACCGAAAGGATTCTCTGGAGGCAAGACGAACGCGCCGACCGAGTTTGTGGATGTGTTTCCAACCCTATGCGAACTGGCGGGACTTGAGGTTCCCGGTCATTTGCCGGGCAAAAGTCTGGTTCCAATCATGGAAGATCCCACGATGTCAGTTCGGTCCGACGCTCTGTCCCAATACCCACGGGGCCATCGTGGAAATCCAGTTATGGGCTACTCACTTCGCAGTGAGCGTTTCCGGTACACGAAGTGGATTCAGGTGAACTACCGCAATGGTGGGCGCCGCGGAGAACTGATTGCCGCAGAACTCTATGATTTTGCCGATGACCCCTTGGAAACAATGAACGTGGTGGGCGATGAGGCATTCGAATCTGTGATTGCGAAATTCGAGGCGTCATTTAAAAAAAGAAAGGTAGCTCAAGTGTCCAATGCCAGAGAATAATCGGCCTCTTTACTGGTCTCTCACTTCGATGAAGATTAGCTATTCCTTGTTCTTACTCGTGACCTTCCTGGCTACTGGCCCGGGCATGAACGCGGCCACCAGACCGAATTTCGTCTTCTTCCTGAGCGACGACCAGACGAAAGCTGATTACGGGTGCTATGGATTGCCTCTGGGACTCACCCCTGTCACTGACAAGTTGGCCAAGGAGAGCCTCGTATTTGACCAGATGTTCACGGCGCAGGCAATCTGCGCCCCGAGCCGTTCCATGCTTTATACCGGGCAATATCCAATTCGGAACGGTTGTTTCATGAATCATATTGCCGTGCGTAATGGAACAAAGACGGTTTTCGACGCCTTGAAACCGCTGGGCTATAACGTCGCTTTGGCCGGCAAGGTTCACGTCAAGCCGCCTTCAGTTTTCCGGTGGGATCGGAACATGGGATCCAAGGGGCACACCCTACTATCGTTCGATGATGTTGACAGCTATCTTTCTCAGGTAAAAGGCCAGCCCTTCTGCCTGTTTATCAATTCCAGTTTTCCGCACGGTCCGTATCCGAAAAATCCCAAGTATCCAGCGACGAAGACAGTTCTCCACCCGCATAACAAGCAGGTGTCCGGAAAATTTCTCGCAGGATACTATGACAACATTGCCACCAAGGAAGGCGAACTGGAACAGGTGCTGGCCATGCTGGAAAAGCACGATCTCACAGAAAACAGCGTCTTCATCTATGCCTCCGACCATGGGAACGGACCCCGCGCAAAGTTCACGACTTACGATACGGGCTTGAATGTTCCCTTCATTGTCCGCTGGCCCGGGAAGGTGAAACCAGGAAGAACGGACGCCCTTGCCAGCTTTGTGGACGTTTTGCCGACCTTTGTTGATCTGGCTGGCGGCGAGCCATTGGATCACTTGGATGGCGAAAGTTTTCTACCGGTCCTCATGGGGGAATCGCAGGAACATCAGAAAACGGTGTTTGGCCTGATGACCCAGCAGGGTGTCTGGAACGCCCACATCTTTCCCAGCCGCACTGCACGGGGAAAACGCTACCGGTATATTCACAACTTCAACACGATGGAACGCATTCGGCTCGACGAGCAGGACGGTAAGGACATCGATCCCTTCAGGCGCCTTGGCGCCTCCAAACATCCGAATACGCCGCAAGAGGAACTCTACGACACTCATGCAGATCCCTTTGAGCAGCAGAATCTGGCCGACGATCCCGACTATACCGGGATCAAAGCCAATTTGAAGAGGGCGCTTTTTTCCTGGATGGAGGCGCAGAACGATTTTCTCACCGAAGGTGGACCGATCCCGTTCTTGGAGAGCACGCATCCGCTGGATGTTGATAGCGGCGATATTCGCCCCGAAATGAAGCATGTCTATGATTGCCCGGACGAGCTGGAAGGCACCGTTGAAATTTATATGGACCCGCATGAACTCACAGCGGCGTCTGACAAACAGTAATACCAACTTCCGCTGCCGCGCCGCTTGAATTTATCCACTACTCAAAGAAATGACGGTCTTCTCTATTCCTATCCCCAGATTCACGATTCGTGTTAGTCTAGCCGCCGCCTTTTTGCTCACGTTAACCGGGTAATTCATGAACAGTTTCTCAGCCTGTCTAAAGGTGGGAAATAGATACCGGCGGCTCTATCGATTGATTTCTACTTCAACTCCTTGATGCGGATATTTCGCCAACGCACTTCATAGGGGCCGGTGCCTTTCTTAATGCTGTGGACCTGGAGGCCGATGAAGCCGCTCGCGTCCATGTCATCCTTGAAGTCGGCGCATTTCACGCCGTTCACCCAGGATTGGATGCGGTCGCCCTTGGCGCGAACGCGATACTTGTTCCACTCGCCGTCCTTGAAAGCATTCCTCGCTTCCTCGGAGAGTTCGGCATGTCACTTGGTCCAGCGACCTTCATCCCAGAAATTGCCGGAAGTGCCCTTCTCCTTGGTGGTGATCTCGCATTGGTAACCGTAAACTTCTCCTTTTTCGCGCATACGCTCCGGCTTGGAAGCCTGTGGAGTTTCCTTTTCGTAAACGTGGCTACGAATCTGGATGCCTGAGTTCAACTCGGGGTCGCACTTCACTTCCAATTCGAGCACAAAATCCGAGTATTCCTTCTTCGTGGAAAGAAAGGTGTTCTTCGAGCCTTCAGCGGTTTTCCCGACAATGGCCCCGTCTTCGACGCGATAGGTTGCGATGCCGCCTTTTGATTCAAATCCCTCGATCTTCGTTCCGTCGAAGAGGGATATCCAATTCTGGTCGTTGTCAGTATCAGCAGAGTTCGTGGCAACAGTGAGTGCCAGGACGGAGAGAATAAGGGCGATGGGCTTTTTCATGGCTGAGAAAGAGTTTTGCCACTTTCCAGGATTCTCATCAATAGCAAGATGATGTCAAACGGTAGAAAAACCCGGTCTCGCCAACTCGCCGCCCAGGTCCC
>JBCDHN010000270.1:0-5188 GCA_038749915.1 Verrucomicrobiota bacterium
AGTCTATCTAACCAGGCAAGATTTCCTACTTCTGAAGCATGATCAAAAGCTCGTGTTTCAGCTCAGCAAACACCTCGTTCCAATCACCAGGTTCCTGCTGACGGAATAGTCTGGCACTGGGATACCACGCGCTTTGATCCCCTTCAATCCCCCATCGCCAATCAGTGTGCTGAGCCAGCGCGATCCAAACCGGAATCCCCATAGCAGCTGCCAAATGAGCGACACCGGTATCGACCGAGATCACCAGATCCAACTGACTGACGAGACTGGCCGTGTCGCCCCAATCCTTGATATGACCTGAGAGATCAACGACTTGCCGTTCCATATCCTTAAGTTGCTCTTTAGCTTCATCAATCTGCAGACTGTAGAAGGCGACATTCCCCTCTTCGATTAGTGGCCGAAAGTCCTTGAGAGCAACGGAACGATGGCGATCGCCAAGATGACTACTGCTGCCGGCCCAACAGATCCCCACTTTCAACTTCGGATCTTCAATGTCTGGCGGAGGCAGCTCAAGAGACTCAGGCGGCGCCTTGAGATACGACGGCGCAGCGGGAATGGTCTCCGGCTGAGTATCGAAGATATGAGGCAAGGTGAGCAAAGGGCAGTAGGCTTGGAACGAACTGATCTCAAAGTCGCCTGCCGTTCGCATCTCAGCAATTCCCGGCACGGAGCGAAAGAGGCGCATCAGAGGCTGTGGACAGACAAACAAGATCCGGCTGACTCGTTCCGCCACCATCGGCAGATAGCGCACGAACTGAATCGCATCTCCCGCCCCTTGCTCCGTGTGAACCAGGAGCGTCCCAAGCATGGCCCTGCCATCCCAGAGCGGATGCGGACAGTTGATCGGTTTGACCTGCCCGGTTCCGAACCGAGATTGAAACCGCACGAACCCCTCACCAAAGTGGCCAAGACGAAGGAGGCATAACGAGAGATTGAAGTTCGCAGAATCAAAATCGGGGGTGAGGGACAAAGCGGCACGAAAGTTGGCTATGGCCTCTGGAAAATTGCCGAGGTATTCATGAATCAATCCCAGATTATTGAACGCCTGAGCCTCGTTGGGACGCAGCATCAGAGCGCGCTCAAAGGCAGCCCGGGCCGGCCCCCAATCATCCAGATCTCGTAGGACAACTCCGAGGTTATATTGGACGCGAAAGGATTCCGGATACTCTTCACGTGCCTCTTCAAGCCGCTCCCGAACCTGATCAAGTTCTCCGGACTCGTAAAGACGAGCGGTTTCCTCAATCAGTTGAGAAAGAGACATGAGTGTGTCGTTCGAATCAGGCCTCGGCGGCCATCTACTTCACCACCATCTCCCCTTTCATGATGATCCAATGGCCGGGGAAGGTGCACATGTAAGGGTAAACACCCGGACTCTTCGGTGCTTTGAAACGCAGCACTTCGACCGTATCCGGCCCCAACATTTTGGTGTGAAGGAGAATCTTCTTTTTCTTTGATCCCGGGATAAACTGTCCCTTCGCCATTTCCTTGGGATCTTTCGCCAGTTCATTCGCCGCCATGCCGATTTCCTCAACCGTTCCAGGCTCAACAATGGCAAGGTTGTGAGGCGTGGCGTCGGGATTGGTAAAGATGAGCTTCACCGGCTGGCCAGCTTTCACTTCAAATTTGTCCACCGTATAGCGGATCTGCTCTTTCACACAGCTGATCTCCACTGTTTTCAAGCCCTTCTGACTATCAAAGTTCGCATCGCCCGCACTTCGTTTGGTGGGCTTTGTCTTTTGCGATTGCTCGAACTCTCCAAGAAACTCGTTGAGCTTCGGATGAGCGGCATTGAAAGCTTCGTTCCCCTGCCAAAGCGGCTTGAGGGTCCGCGAGCCAAGGGACGTTCGGATCCCGTAAGCAAGATGTCCTCCCTTGGGGTGGTCCAAGGTGTCGAGCATGGCGACAAGAGCTTCTTCCGTTCCAAAATAGCTTGCTGCAATCGCCGCCTGCAATCGCACGGTCGCATCCTCATCGTTGGCACGTTCTTGCAATAACTCCGTAGCGTTGGGTAGCTCCGGAAACCAATAACGCAGTTGTTTGGCCGCCGCTGCCCGCGCTTGCGGCACTTCACAAACCAACAACTCGGCCAGCAGCTCTTTCTTGACGCGCTCGATTCCCCGATACATCCAGACGGCTTCCAGCTGCTGATGACGGAACTCCGGATCCTTCGCATCCAGATTCTCCACCCACACATCCAACGCAGCTTGAACGGCATCAGGATCGCACTCACGCAATTCACGCTTGGCCCAGTAACGATAACGATATTCCGGGCGCTTCAGGAGGTCGAGCAGCTCCGGGATTGTCGCACCGGCAATTTGCGGAGGATCCTGAGGTTTGCCTCCCTTGGGCATGATCCGCCAAATCCGTCCCGAATGGCGATCCCGACGCGGATCACGCAGAGAATACTGGGCATGCCCCTTGACTGGATTGTACCAATCACAGACATACATCGCTCCGCGCGGTCCAAACCGAATATCGACCGGAATAAAGCTGAGATTGGTCGAGAAGATCAGGTCACTAACATACTCTTCATCGTAACCAAACTCGGTTTCCTTCCACTTGTGAATTTCGATCCGGTTGGTCGGTTTGTAGCGCGCTTTGATGAAGCCTCCCTGCATTTCCGCCGGCCAACTGGCAAAATCAACGAACTCCTGACCGCAGGTTCCGGAATAGGCATTCAATCCGGCAGGCTTTGGATGTTGCTCCGGATAGATCGGGTCAAGCGCATGAAAAGCTTCCGCATAGACCGGGTGACTCGCCATATGCTGCCCCCATTTGTCAAACGTCACACCCCAAGGGTTTGTGCTGTGATAGCTACCAAAAGAGGTGAGACGATGCAATCGGGGTTCAAAACGAAACCAGCCTGAATTGCGTTGTCGAACCGGACCATAAGGCGTCTCTATCTGACTATGATGAAAAATGGACTCCCGAAAAATCAGATCTCCATCCGGCGACCAAACAAAGTCGTGGAGCGCGTGATGTGAGTCTTCACAACCAAACCCCGTCAGGACAATCTCGCGATGGTCTGCTTTCCCATCTCCATCCGTGTCCTTGATAAACGTGAGGTGCGGCTCCTCGGAAACATAGACTCCGCCGTCTCCAAATTCGAAGCTCAACGGAATATGAAGGTCGTCGGCAAAAACCGAGGACTTGTCGGCCTTTCCATCCCCGTCCGTATCCTCCAGGATCACCAGCTTGTCGTTGGGCTCGTTGCCCGGATAGACGTGAGGATAGGTGGTTGAACAACTGACCCACATCCGCCCCTGTGAATCCCAGCGCATCTGGATAGGGCAAGCAATGTCCGGAAACTCTTCCTCTCCGGCAAAGAGCGTCACCTCAAAACGAGGATCCACCTGGAATGCTTTGAGCTCATCCGCCGCGGTCATCCACTCGTTTGCGCCCCGGCTTTCCTTGGAAGGTGGCAACGGCGGAATCTTGGAATCATCAACCGTTCCTTTCCCTCCTTGAACGAGATCCCAAATCGCTTCCTCACGATTCGCGACCATCAGTTCAAAATTCTTCATCGCCGGAAGAAAATCGAGATACCCATAACTCTTTTTTCTCCCTCCTGTATAATAGAAGGTATTGACGGGACGATAGCGCCGAAAATACTGTCGGCTCTTGTCTTTCACCAGGTCGCGCAAACCATTGGGGAGTGATTCTCCAGCTTCCTGACCGAACGCGCCCTTGATCAGCGCCCGTCCCAGATTCTCGTAGCCAACTTCATTGAGGTGACATCCGTTAATCGTAAACTGCTCATCTGCGGCGCCGAGCTTCTGCTCAAACACATCCACAAACCCGACTTGTTGATCTGCGGCAACACTCTCCATCACCTCTGTATACAAGGCGAGCAGCCGATTGTTCTCTTCAGCACCTGAAAACCCTTCTATATTCTCCGTTTGAACTGGAGAGACGAGCACAATGCGGGGACCGGACTCACCATTGAATGCCTTCGACTTCAGATCCGCCAGAAAGGAAGCGAGGTTGGTGCGGAAGTCTGAAATTCCTGCTTCGCCGCCAAAGGACTCGTTGAACCCGTAAGCGGCAAAGATGACGTCGATCTTCTCATGGAAGAGATGCTGCTCGGTATCCGCAAAATTGTCGGGACGGGGTTTCAATCCAATCTCGTCCGCTGGCCAGGCAAGGTTTCGCACCGTCAACTCATGCTTGGGAAACTGAAAATGCAGCATCGACTCAAAGAAGCCAAATTCCTTGGTCCGATCGAAGAGGGTGTTTCCGATCAGGGCGATCCGGTCACCTTTCTCTAGTTGCAGCGGCAGGCTGGTGGACACGGGCTCGGTCTGCTCTGGCCGGGGTGCCGTTGCTGCATAAATGGCATACTTGGCGAATTCCGGGTCTTCCGTTGGAGCCGGTTTCTCCAGGGTGCGGTTCTTGGCATCAGACTTGCCGATCTTGGACTTGTCTGCATCGGATATGGATTGGCCGACTGAGGCACCGGGAAGGACTACCAAAAGGAAGGTCGCAAAGAGAACGCGTAGAGGGAGTTTCATTGCGGCCAAAAAGAGCGCTTCCCCAGCCGTGGCGCAAGTAAATGTGCCCAGCTCATTGAAACACCAGTCAAGACCAGCCTCAATCGATGCTCAATCCGCCCTTTCGGAGCTTTCCAACGTCGCTTTTGCACTGTGACGATCGACAACCAGATGAGTCACAATCGGCGCGTTCTGACTCAAAATCGCCCGCAAAACCTGAGATTTTTCCGCATGACAACGGCCACAGGGTCCCAGGACGAGCACGACCTTAGCCTGACGCTCCTGAATATGGTTCGCCACTTCGTGCAGATCGATCAGCGTCATGGGCCGATAGTGCAGCATCTTCTTCTGCTCACCTCTGAGCGAACGAAACTCGAAAGGCTCGGTGTCGGTGATAGGCAGCCAGAGAAAATCCCCCTTCACTCCCTTCGACTTCAAAAGGTCGCGTTTCTCGTCGTTGCTTTGATAATAGCGACTGAACGTGGAGTGAATATCATCAATGCTTCCCGCTCCCGTCAGAATGATATCAAGACCTTCATCGCTGAAAAACTCTCGAAGTTCCGCCGCGGTTTCCAAGGCCACTCTCCGCTTCCCAATTTCGACAAAGGGGGAGGAGTTGAAACACTTGAAGGTTGATCGCGAGAGAAGCGGCTCCTCGTTCAGCATCAAGGTCAGGAACGAAATAGGATTGGTCTGAG
>JBCDHN010000271.1:0-5184 GCA_038749915.1 Verrucomicrobiota bacterium
GATCCCATTCGTAGTCGCTCCAATCTCCAATTCCGACGATCAGATCCTGGTCGCCATCGCCTTCCCAATCAACATAGCGCCACATACGGCCTCGCGTTTTTCCGCCATGAAAGCGGGGGCGATCATAGATCTTCTTCGTTTTGTCCATGTTACCGGACTTGAAGTCGGTATATTCAAGATTCTCCCGCAGAACCTTTGGCTCGCCGTTGACGAAGCTAACCTGAACATTGTGATTGGTTTTTCCGAGACGAACGCCGGGTTTGAAAACAGGCATCTTCACGCTTGAATCCTGGCTCGCGTTTTCAAAAAAGTAGAAACCGTTGGAAGGTTTGTCAGGACAGGAAACCACCAGATCATAGTCGCCATCGTCATCGTAATCCATCGGCAGTGGCCAGGCCCAAAGTCCAACCCCGAGATCGACCTTGAGACCGGGATTGTTGTATTGCAGGGGGGCAAGGTCAGCGCTCCGCGCAGAGGGCAAAGCGAAGCTGAAAACGATGAAAGGAAGCTGAAACAGGAGTCGGCTGTTCATGACTGGGGGTTAGCGGGGGTGGAGGGATGGTTCGAGTTCTTGGATGATGGCCTCGACAAGGCGGCGTTCCGGGGTTTTGAAGCGATGAAAAGGTTCTGCCATGAAGTCATTGCAAATGCCAAGCAAGGAAAGCGCGCATTTGGTCGCTTTGATGTGTCGCGAGGCATATTTGCCGATGTCGTAGGCCCGTTGCCAGGTATCAATGGTGTCTTGATGGGTGGCGAGAGTGGCTGCGTCACCGGTGTGGGCAGCGTTGAAGGCCTCAACAAAAAGGTGCGGGAGAACGTTGGCTCCGCCGCAGACGCCACCGTCGCCTCCAAACCGAACGGCGTCTGCCAGCAGATGTTCGGGACCCATGAAGAACGTCCAGTCGGGCCGGTTCTGACGCATGGTGAGGAGCTCATTGAAATACTCGAGATCGCCGCTGCTGTCTTTGACCCCAATGATGTTTTCGTGATCTGTCAGGGAACGCAACGTATCGATTTCAAACCACACCTTGGTCAGAGTCGGCATGTTGTAGAGCATGAGAGGAAGTGGTAGCTCGGGCACCAGATGCTCGATGTATTCGGAGAGCTCGGTTTGTCCTGCGGGGAAGTAGTAAGGCGTTGTCACGACCAATGCATCGGCACCGTGATCCGCCGCCACCCGGGCCAGGGAAGCTGACTCGACAAAGGCTGTATCAGTGATTCCGACCAGCACCGGAATCCGTTCCGCCACCAAGGAGCAGACGCGTTTAATCAGTTCCCGGCGTAGAGCGTAACTCAGACTTTGCGCTTCTCCCGTCGTGCCGAGGATGAAGATGCCCGTTACGCCACCCGCAATCACATGCTCGATCAGGCGCTCAAGCCCCTCGTGATCCAGTGTATCCCGATCGGACAACGGAGTGACAAGGGGTGGGATGATTCCGTGGAGGTTCTTCATCAGAGAGGTTCGCGTGTTGTGATGGTGAACGAAGATCGAACTTGTTGAAGGGCTATTTTGCGGCAAAGGTATCGCGTTTTGCGACAAATCTCCCCGAATCAGCGCGTAGCCGTTCTTCTCAGCCAGGATCTTGGATACTGCCGACGCGTTCTTTCCGGGGTTCTGCGATTTGCAGGCGAGCGGCGAGACTGGCACTTTCGCGACGGACCTCCCGACACCGAACTTCTTCCCGCGTTGGCGAAATGGCGCCCTCACGGAATCATCGTCCATCTCCACGATCGGCACCTCGCTGGTGGCCTTGCCCGCATTGGTTGTCCGGTCGTCAGTACGACGGATACCCTCACCGCGTTCGACCTCCCGCTTGTCGATGTCGACAATTCCGAGGTGGGGCGGGATGCTGCCCGCTATTTTCTCCAGCGGGGGTTCAGGAACTTTGCTTACTTTGGGAGTCAAACAGCCCGGTTTTCTCAGAATCGTGAGCAAGGATTTCAGGAGGTGCTTGCCGAAGCTGGTCATGTGGTTCATTCCCACCATGCTGAGTTCCTTCCCAAACCGCCAAGTGGTGACCCCTGGCGTTCGCTCGGGCGTCGGGTGGATGAGTGGCTGGCAGGGCTTCCCAATCCAATTGCGATCTTTTGTTCCAATGATCTTCCGGCTCGTCGCATTGCCGAGGCTTGCGAACGTGGCGGGCTTGCCGTTCCCGACGAAATCGCGTTGCTGGGGGTGGACAATGACTCCTCGGAATGCCGACTTGCCTCACCGCATCTTTCCAGTATCGATACTCCGGCTGAGAATATTGGTTATGAAGCGGCCCGGATGCTTGCTGATCTTATGGATGGAAGAACGCTTCCGCTGCGCCGGATGATGCTTCCGCCGCTTTTTGTTGCCACGCGATCCTCTACCGATCGTTGGGCTTGTTCCCATCCGACGGTGACCAAAGCGCTCGACTACATTCGGGACGAGTGTGCACGGGCAGTGAATGTGAGCGATGTGGCCTCACGGGTCGGCGTTTCCCGGCGTCAACTCGAACGTCTCTTTCGCCAGGAACTGAGTCGCTCCGTCCTCACCGCGATCCAAGACGCCAAAGTCGCATTGGCCCGTGAACTGATCGCCTCAACCAATCTGCGGATCGCTGAGATCGCGGAGCGGTCGGGGTTTGGAAATCCCAAGCGCCTTCATGCCGTTTTTCGCAAGCAGATCGGCTTCAGTCCGGCTGAGTTTCGTCGTCAGACGCAAAGTAGCTGAAGCATCCGGCCTCAGTCTTCTGATTTAGGGCAACTGAGACGAGACGGCTAAGCCGCTTTCCCCCTACTGAGCCGAATCGATGCAGAAAAGGTGATCGACGCCACGAACAAGCAGCTTGCCGTTGACCGGCACGGGAGCGGCCGCAAGTCGTTCTCCCATTTCGTTCTGTGAAACCACTTCCATCCCCTCATCGCTGATTCGCACCGTGGCCAGCATCCCATCTTCCCGAGCACAGTAGAGCAGGTCACCCGCCAGAATTGGAGAGGAAAAATACTTCGCCGCGGCGCGGGGAATTTCGCCTTTCCAGATGTCCTCACCCGTCGCGGCCTTGATGCAGTGAATCTTGCCTCGGTCACTCAGCAGATAGACTTTGCCGTCGCGTCCAACCGGTGTCGGGCAATCGGCTCCAATGTCGTCGCGTTCCCAAAGACGGCTCGACTCCGTGATGTCTCCGCTTCCTCCCATCTTCACTCCGGCCGTGAACTTGGTTCTGCCGAACGGAACCACTGCGATCCCGTCCGTGAAGCCGGGCGAGGCGATCACACGCCACATCGGCTTGTCTTCCGGGTTGAAACCCTCGCAGGTCCAAATCACTTCTCCATTCGCAGGATTGTGACCGGTAAGGCGATCCGCGCCCCAGATCACCATGGTCTCTTTTCCGTCGATCTTGGTAACGTAAGGCGTGGTGTAAGATTGGCCGGTCTCTTTCTGCACCGGAAAAGTCCGATCCACTTTCCAGACTACACTTCCATCAGCCGGATCAAGCGCGATCACATAGGAATCCCCTTCCTGCATCACGGCGATGACAATGTTGCCACCGGCAAAGACGGGCGACGTGCCGAGATCCCACCAGAGCGTGTCCTCTCCGTAAAGCTCCTGAAGGTTGGTCTTCCACTTCAGTTTCCCGTCGAGCGATAAGGAAGCGACCGTTCCGCTCTTGTAGTAGACAATCAGGTCCTCTCCATTCGTAATGGGGGAGGGGTTGGAGCCACTTCCATTCTTGTGTTTCCCAGGCCGTTCCTTCCCAAAGGTCTCCTGCCAGATCTGTTCGCCTTTCCAATTGTAAGAGGTGATGCCGTCTTGGCCGTTGATTCCGCTCGTCACAAAAATCTGATCTCCCCACACGATCGGCGTGCTGCTGCCAACGCCCGGTAGCTTTACCTTCCACTGCACATTCTTCTCTGACGAAAATTCGGTCGGGTAGTCACCGGGAGCCGCGATGCTCAATCCATCGGGACCACGCCATTGTGGCCAGTTGTTGGCCGACGAAAGTGAGAGCGGAAGAAAAATGCCTGCGCCTAACAAGAGGGAAAAAACCGGGAGTTTTGTCATCATAGCGCACTTCGGACAATCGCGGTCGATTTCAAGTTCAAAATAGCACGAGCGAACGTGAAGGAACTGCAGATTCATCCGAATGAAACGCTTGGCAACTTGGGGCTGAATGTCCCACAGCACAAAGCCCGGGCGTTCACGCCCGGGAACCAGCAGGCTTGAAAATGCGGCCTGAATAGGTCGCGAGCGAATTGGGAATTGGCAAGTTTGCTGGCGACCGTTTCAGGCCGCATTGCAAATTTGCGTCGGTTCACAGGGCTGAAGCCCCGTGCTTTGTGCGGCCGGGCCTTCAGCCCGGTTTTATCGCTTCGTCCGCATTCGGCTTCACGGCCGTGCTGAGCGAATCTGCGATTCCCCTCGCCGAAACTGATTGCGAGCGAAGCCAGGTTCGCCACGTTCTCAGTCCAAGCCATGAAAACCCTCTTGCCT
Organism: Verrucomicrobiota bacterium; assembly: GCA_038749915.1. Taxonomy (GTDB): domain Bacteria; phylum Verrucomicrobiota; class Verrucomicrobiia; order Verrucomicrobiales; family DEV007; genus JBCDHN01. The sequence continues at coordinate 4,460 of JBCDHN010000271.1, forward strand.
CTCATTCTTGGTCTCCTGCTTCAGTTCACTCTCACCGCCGGAGCCGACACCACCAAACCCAACATCATCTACATCCTTGCTGACGATCTTGGCTACGGCGACGTTGGTTGCTACGGCCAGAAGCTGCTCAAAACGCCGCGGATCGACCAACTCGCCGCCGAAGGGATGCGTTTCACCCAACACTACTCCGGCTCCGCCATGTGCGCGCCAACCCGCAGCTCGCTCATGACTGGTCAACACACCGGTCATACCCGCGTTCGGAAAAATGGGCACGGACCGCTTCTCGATGAAGACGTCACCATCGGCGAAGTCCTCAAAACCGCAGGGTATCAAACCGCCGCGATTGGCAAATGGGGCATCGGCGAGGCCGACTCCTCTGGCGCACCATGGAAGCAAGGCTTCGACCTCTTCTTCGGCTACCTTAATCAAACCAATGCCCACCATCACTACCCGCCCTTTCTCTGGCGCAATGAGGAAAAGGTTCTCTATCCCGATATCCCGGAAAAGCGCACTCACTACAGCCACGACGAATTCACCCGCGAAGCGATGAAGTTCATCCGCGGGAATCAGGACAACCCCTTCTTTCTCTACCTTCCCTACACCCTCGTCCACGTCGATCTCGATGTCCCTGACGAAGATCTCAAGCCGTGGATCGGCAAGATAGAGGAAACCGAGCCCTACGGAACACCTGGCGGCCAGCACTACATTTACCAGGAAACGCCCCA
>JBCDHN010000272.1:0-5176 GCA_038749915.1 Verrucomicrobiota bacterium
CAGGACGTCAGCGATAGCACCGCCACTGCGAGAAGAAGTCCCTGTAACAATTCTGCCACTTTTTGGCCTTCAGTCTCAGTGAGGCCGGGCAATTTCTTGGTTTTTGTGATCATTTGAACAGAAACTGAAACAGTTGAGCGAAAAAAGGCGTGTATTGGATGGGCAAGCGTTGGGTTGGCTTCAGGTATTCATCGGTTCCAAAGCTCTCGTTTTGTCTGAAACCGTTCTTTAACTTCAAAACATTGTCACGATTGAGACTATTTTGCGAGGAAACGAACAACATTAGCTGATTGGCAGGGTTGATGCTAACACTGGCAGCAACCAGACCAATACCCTATTCCCCCTTAACTAAAGAAAGAGCATGAGCAGGATGCCCACTTTAACTGACCAGCAGGAATCTATTCTCACGCCCTGGGATCTCAATTTGATCATCGGGGACCACATCAACGTTACCGAATTGACCGGAACGGGAGGGATGGGCGCTGTCTATCTCGCCTGGCATTCCCACTTGAAAAGAGAGGTCGCAGTCAAGCTGCTTCCCAAATCGCTGGTGGCCAAAAATCCGCAATTGGCTGACTTCTTTCGGGAAGAAGCGCGTGCCATGGCCCGCATGGATCACCCGAACATCGTCAAGGTCTTTGATATCGAAGAAACCTTTCGGGGCGACCTCTACATCGTGATGGAGTATGTCCATGGTTTTAATCTGGCCGAGTTGATCGGTGGAGGCGGTTTGACCGAGCGCCACGCCCAGAGTTGGATTCCGCAAATTGGCATGGCGTTGCAGTATGCTCACAACCAGGGCATTCTGCACTGCGACATCAAACCCGCCAACGTCCTCATCACCCGGGAGGGGATCGCGAAAGTGACGGATTTTGGGCTAGTGAAGCGAATGAAGCCCGGTGGCATTTCTGGAGCAGACTGCTTGGGAACGGCTCCCTACGCAGCGCCGGAGTTGCCCGGAGAACCCACACCTCAAAGCGATATTTACAGCTTGGGCGCCGTGCTTTTCGAACTCTTGACCGGCAAAATGCCCACCCTGCCGGTTCCACCCCTCAGTGAGGTGCGGCCGACCGTCGATTCGCGCTTCGAAAATATCTTGAATCGAGCTCTGCATCGCCGGACTACCCGACGCTACGCCTCAGCCGAGCAAATGGCGGATGATGTTCTCCGAACTACCTCAAAATCAGCAACGCAGCCTGACATGGGATCTTTTGCCGCCCCTGAACCGGAACCCAGGCGTTCACGGATTCCGGTAAAACGTGCTCCATCACGGAACAAACGGAAGTATCCCTGGGCTTGGGCCTGGACGCAATGGACAAAGCTTTTCTGAAGGCTTTGGCAGGGCGGCCCTACTCGCCAATGCAGTAGAGGTGCGTCTGGGAACGAACGAACAGGTTCCCACCTGACACAGCTGGCGTGCCATTGAAGGCGGTTTCGTCGCCCAATTTGTTGTGAGAAACGACTTCTAAACCGTCTGAAGCAGGCTCAATGACGAAGAGGCCGTTGTAGCGGCTTTGTGCGTAAATTTTTCCTCCAGCCAGAATTGGCGAAGCGTAAAACGCCTTTCCGCGACCTCCGGAAATTCCCGGAACCCGCTCTTCGAACAGGGGTTCACTCTCTCCTGCCTTGGCTGCGAACGCAATTCCACTGTCACTGACCCAGTAGAGGACGCCGTCTTTCCCAACCGGAGCGGTCATGTAGGTGGCGGGTTTCTGCGTGTCATAGAGAATCTCTCCCGATCGATCTCCTTTTCCTCCCACCTTGATCGCGACCCGCGCGGTTCGAGGAAAGCCCCCGGAAATCGTGATCACATCGCCACTCAACACCGGGCTGTTCGACATGTTGCCCGGCAGATTGTATTCCGCGAACCAGCGCAGTTTACCGGATGACGGATTCAATCCCCAAAACTCGCCCGCCAAGGCGTAAACCAAATCGGTGCGAGACTCATCGACTTTGACGAGGAGCGGGCTTCCGTAGGTTTGCTCCATGCGATCCCCCTCTGCCCGCCACACTTCTTTTCCGTCCGCCTTGTTCAGGGCCAAGATCGCGCGCAGCTCGTCGCCGGCTGGTATGATCACCAAGTCTTCATAGAGAATCGGACTGGAAGCGCTTCCCCACTTCTTTCCGGAGGACATCTTGCCAGTCTCCGCCTTCCACAGCTGATTCCCCTCAAAATCGAAGGCATAAACCCCGGCCTTGCCGAAATAGCAATACACCGCCGTCCCGTCAGTGACCGGCGTGTTACTCGCGTAGCCGTGCTCGGTAATGTAACCGCGGGGCGGATCTTCGGTGTGCCAAACCGGAACGGTTTTGTCCCAAACCACTTCTCCCGTTGTGCGGTCGATCCGGGTCAAATGCCGTTGAATGCCCCCGCCTTCTCCGGTGTAACTGGTGATAAAGACCGCGTCGCCCGAAACAATGGGAGAGGAACTGCCCATGCCCGGCAATTTCGTTTTCCATTTCAGGTTTTCCTCGGCGCTCCAGCTAACCGGAACGGATTCCTCACTCATACCCGCCAGATTGGCCCCGCGAAACTGAGTCCAGTCAGCCAACATGGTCGAGGAAGAAACAAGGCCAAATGCAATCGAGGCAGCGAGGAGTTGGAGGGTCTTCATGGGGCGATCAAACAACTGAATTCTCCAATCGTCGCGAAAAAAGCGTGTGAACTTAACGCCTTCAATCGGGAATCTTGAGAACCTGACCGGCTTTCAACTCCCGCGGATCCTCCATCCCATTGAACTCGAGCAACTCCTGCCAGGTAATCCCATACTTCAACGAAATGCGATAGGCGGTATCACCACTGAGAACTTTGTAGGTCCTTAAGTTCGCCGAGGATTTCGGTTCGTAGGTGGAGGCGGCTTTCGGCTTGGAAATCGGAGAGGCAACCATGTCCGGAGCAGTAGGCTTTTTAGAGGCGGGAGCCGTGAGAGGAGGTGCTGAGACTGGCGGGGAAGGTCGGCCCGTTGGCGGTTTCGGCTTCGGAATCAGAGCGATCATCTCAGGATCCTGGCTCTTGTCTTTTCGATTGTCCGGAATCGTGAGCCATTGGCCCGCATAGAGCCGAGTGCCGCTCCTGACATTGTTGAGCTTCTCAACTTCAGCGATGTTCGCACTGAACGCCTCTGCAATCTGGGCCAGAGTTTCGCTCGAGCCCACGCGATACCGCTTGAAGCCGTTCATGGTTGGATGATCGAAAATAACGGGTCTTCCCTCGTTCCGGCGTTCGGCCAACCCGGGAGTATCGCGTCGTGGCTCGGATTTCGGTTCCACCAACGCGACAGGTTGTTCGGTCGGCTCAATGGGTTCGCCTTCACTTCGCTCAAAGCCCCTGAAGAGGAGAATTCCGCCAATGGCGACAATCAGCATGAGCAAGACGACTCCGATCGTTTTTCCCGATCCACCCCCACCACCATCGGAGCCTCCAAGATCGAAGTCATCCATAATGGCGGAATATTTCACGGGACGGGCCGAGGCGTTGGCGCGCCCCCGTCTGGATTGAGAAAACATGGTCTGGGCTTGGTCGGGTTAATTCACACTTGAGAGCTCTCTCACGGCTTCGCGAAAAACGTCTCCGCGCTCTCCATAGCTCCCAAACATATCGAACGACGACGTTCCTGGCGAAAACAGGATCGCCTGTTTAGGACGAGCAACTTTGAGCGATTCTTCAACTGCGGACTCAAGGGTCTCTACCGTGGTGCAGGGCACTTTTGCGCCCCAAGTCTCGGCAATTCGGTCAGCCATCTGGCCAATCAAGATCACTTGAGAGACTTTTTCAGCTACCAAATCGGTAATCTCGCCGAAATCCAATCCCTTGTCCTTGCCTCCCGCGATCAGGACTATCGGCTCGATTTGTCCGCGGAGACTGCTTTCCAGCGCGTGGAGATTGGTCGCTTTCGAGTCGTTGATGAATTCATGACCGTCGATCTCGCCGACGAGCTCGCACCGGTGCGCCGGAGGCTGATAATTGGATAGCGCTTGCACCACGTTTTCCATTTCGACCTCGCCCAGGTTCATCGTCGCTGCGATCGCGGCCATCACGTTTTCCGCGTTGTGGGTTCCCCGCAGCTTGGTCGCGCTGAAATCAAAGATCCGCTTCCCCTCATGGCAGATCCAAGTGCCATCGAAGGAGTAGTCCGCCTCGGAATCATAGGCGCTGAATGTGATAACGCGGGCGGCGATCTTCCCAATTTTCTCACGGTCTTCGTTCTTGATCACGGCCACGTCATCCGCCGTCTGAAATTCAAAAATCCGACGCTTTGCCTCAAAATAATCTTCGATACCCGCATAACGATCGAGGTGATCGGGCGCAAAATTGAGCCAGATACTGACCGTCGGCCGAAACGTTTCGATGGATTCCATCTGAAAGCTGCTGACTTCAAGCGAATAGATATTGTAGGCGGTGCCGTGAAGAACCGCCTCACAGAAAGGCACTCCGTAATTCCCCGTCGCCACACACTTCATCACGGTATGATCGTAGATTTCGTCGATCATTTCCGTTGTCGTCGTTTTGCCGTTGGTCCCGGTAATGGCAACGACAAACGATCCCGGCTGCACATGGCGAAACGCGTATTCCACCTCCCCAATCACCGGAATGCCTTTTGCCTCAAACTGCCGAACAATCGGCGAGGCGAGGTCAATCCCCGGGCTTTGCACCACCAGATCCACTGACTCAGAAAACGCCTCCGCTTCCGGTCCAAAGGTCGCTTCCACGCCCATTTCCTCGAACTTGGCCTTTGCCGGCGCGAGTTTTTGCGGATCTCCACTGTCGAGCACAACCGCTTTCGAACCATCCTGGCCCGCGAGCCTAGCCGCGGCAAAACCGGAAAGTCCCGCTCCAAGAATCGCGATTTTCTGAGACTCGGCAGACATGAACGATTAGCGGATTTTCAAGGTAGCCAGCCCGGCCAACGCCAGCATGATGGCCACGATCCAAAACCGCGTGATCACCTTGGTTTCTTTCCATCCCATCAGCTCAAAGTGATGATGAATGGGTGCCATTTTGAAAATTCGTTTTCCGCGCAGTTTGAAGCTCCCAACCTGAAGAATCACGCTTAACGCCTCAATCACGAAGACTCCCCCTACGACGACAAGCATCAGTTCCTGACGACAGCAAACGGCGACCGTTCCCAACAGCCCCCCGAGAGCCAGCGACCCGGTATCTCCCATGAAAACACGG